>RFIK01000106.1 GCA_003695605.1 Chlorobiota bacterium | reverse complement strand
TTTCGCAATCGCGGCAGGAAGCACTTCGAGCTGGTCTATGGCACGTTCGCCGCGCGTGTGCTTGGACAAATCGAGGAATTCTCAAGCGAATTGGCTGAGTGGGTCATCATCGAGGGTTATGGGAAAGTGCTCTCGCGTCCATCGCTTGACATCGTCGAGCGCGAGCGCTGCGCGATAGCCGCGCTTGCAGTCGGCGGCTGGGAGCGGCAGCTTCAGGCGCACCTTCGCGCGTATGCCCAGCTCGGTGGCAGCAGGGATGAAGCACGTGATACCCTGACCATTGCAGCAGCGCTGAGCGCCCGCGCTGCCGAGCAAATCGAGGTCGTGCACCATTTGCTTGAGTCGGTATGGCAGTAATCCGAAACGGCATCACTCTGAGTGCACTTGCCCTGTGCTCCCTCATTGCACAGCAGACTCCAACGCCACGTCGCACCGATACGGTGCGCCATCGGGAGCCAGTCGTGCAGCGTTCGCCGATCCGCGAACTGCAAGCCGATCTGGAAGCGCTCCTGAAAAATCGCGACGTAGCATCGGCGTACATCGGTGTGTGCGTTCTTTCGACAGAGACAGGCGAATTCCTCATCCGCTCGAACGATACCAAGGCGTTCGTGCCTGCCTCGCTGATGAAGCTTTTTACCACTGCAGCAGCATTGGAACTGCTCGGACCGGAGTTTCGCTTTACCACTCGCATCTACCTCGACGGCCGCATCCGCCAAGGAGGCGATTTCGAGGGGAATCTCATCATTCGTGGGAGTGGAGACCCTACGTGGAGCGAAGCGTTCAATTCGCATCCAGATAGTGTCTTTGCCGTCTGGATCCGCGGGCTTGATTCGCTGGGCATCACTACGATCAAAGGGAACATCATCGCTGACGATCGCTACTTCGATGCAATCCGCTACGGCCCCGGCTGGATGTGGGATGACCTTGCCAAGCCCTATTCACCGCCGGTATCGGCATTGGCAGCGTTCGACAACTGCGCACGAATTGCGATTCGCCCAGCGAGCGCAATTGGGCAGCCAGCACGCGTTGAGCTTCTCTCGGGCAGCGAGATACTTCGTGTAACGTCTGAGGTACTTACTGTCGCACATGATCTACCAGCAGAGATTGCAGTGCAACGGGAGCTTGGTTCAAACGCTCTCGAACTCCGGGGTGTTGTGCCACTTCCCGACGGTAGTGCAGGCGAACCAGTGATAGTGGACGTTCCGGTGGATAATCCCGCACTCTACGTTGGGATGCTCTTCCGCAATGCGCTGGAGCGGCGTCAGATTCGATTCCGTGGAAATGTCCTCACCGCTTCAGAGTGGGGCGAGCCGATTCTGTACAATCGCTTGCCGATACTTGCAGAGTACAGCTCACCGCCGCTGCGCTCGATCATTGCAGTCATGAACCGCACGAGCCACAACCTCTGTGCAGAGATGCTGCTGAAAACAGTAGGGAAAGAAAGTAGTGGCACTGGAAGCTTCGCTGCAGGGGCAGACTATGTCCGCTCGGTGCTCCAGCGAAATGGCTTAGCCAGCGATGAACTTGCAATGAGCGATGGGAGCGGACTTTCGCGACTGAACCTTGTTACACCATCGTTGGTTGCACGTCTGCTTTGGATGCTCTGGCGAAGCCCCTGGCGCAACGACGTTGCTGCATCGCTCGCCCGTCCCGGTGAACCGGGAACGCTTCGGACTCGACTTGTGGGCACGCTCGCCGAAAAAAACGTCGCCGCCAAGACTGGTACGCTCGACAACGTTTCAGCACTGGCAGGCTACGTGACTACCCGAGATGGCGAGGTTCTCTGCGTGGCAATCATGGCGAACCATCTCCTTGTACCTGAGTCCATCGCCCGCAACCTCGAGGACCTCATCTGCATGCGGTTGGCATCTTTCAGCAGGCGTTAGAAGGGAAGCCAGTACGCTGCTCCCCGAAGGCGAATAACTCCAACGGCAACAAGAAGTGCAGCAATCAATGCAAGGAGAAGGACACGCCGCCCGCGTACGCGTGGTTCAGCAGCACGCGCCGCACGCGGCAGCAAATGCACGGCTCCGAGTGCAACGAGCATTGTCACGGCATGTTCGTACTGCAAGCGCAGCGCGTGCATCTGCCAGCCTGCTGCTATGCTGTCGTTGATAAGGAGAACTAGTCCCAGCACAAACTGAATCGTCACAAGCAGCACTGCACTCCGAATCGCCCACGGGATCCACTTCTGCCACCGACGAGTTGCAATCACAGCGACCGTACCAATGATGAGCGCAAGCAGTGCGAGCGCGACAAGCCAGCGCAATGCTCCATGAACCTCAATAAGCCAGCCCATTGGATGTATACTCCCGGCTGTTACTGCTCGGATGCGGGCGCACCAATGTGGCGCCGATATGCAGATGCATCCATAAGTCCATCAAGTTCGGCAGGACTTTCGAGCTCAACTTTGACAATCCACCCATCGCCGTAGCAATCCCGATTGATGATCTCGGGCGACGATAGAACCAGCGGATTGACTGCGAGCACTTTCCCTGTGCATGGCGCATAGAGATCAGCGACGGTTTTGACCGCCTCAATGGTGCCAAAGGACTTTCCACGCTCAATCCGCTCCAGAGCTGCAGGAATGTCAACATAGACGATGTCGCCCAACTCGCTCTGTGCGTGGTCGGTAATTCCAATCCATCCGATGGTGCCTTCGACGCGAATCCATTCGTGATCGGCAGTGTAGCGCAATTGCTCTGGAATGTTCATCAACACAAACTCCTGTTGTTAAATGCTGCGTCGAACAAGCGGGCGCGAAAATGAGAAAAAAATTTCCTCCTACCAAACACTTTTTTACGCTGATGCAGATGAGCCTTCTTCCTGCAGTCGCTTAAGTTCCTCGATGTGCTGGAGGATACGCTGTTTCATCGCCTCTTCGACTTCTTGGTGACTTGTGCCTTTGATCATCTCACCAAGTTGAGGGCAGTACGACGCGTACCGATTGCCCATGTCGTAGCGACGAATCAAGATTTCGTAATCGAGAGGATTCGTACTGGTTGACTTCTGCATGGCAGCTCACGTGGATGGAAAAAGACAGCCACCGCTCAAGACGAGCAGCGCCCGGATTTAGGGTTGCTCGATGATGAACCCTGCGCGCCCACGGGTTGCTTGCGCGAGCATCTGCGCGAACGTTTCGACAACACCTTCGCCAATGCGGGCACTGAACTCGACAGCATCGCGGTAGTCAGCATCGAAATCGAGGGCGTAGTGGCGCAGCACTCCAGTGACAGCCTCGACATCTTCGTAGCTGCAGAAGACGCGCACACTTACATACCGCACAACAGGAAGGCGCTCTGCATGTGCAATCACGCGTTCTGCTACCTGGGCATATGCGCGGGCAAGCGGACCCAACCCGAGCTTGGTACCACCGAAATACCGCGTCACGATCACAAGCACATCGCTGAGGCGATATTTCTGGAGAACGAAAAGTATCGGACGGCCTGCACTCCCCTTCGGTTCGCCGTCATCCCAGGCGCGGAAGTCCATTCCCCCAGCACCGAGGCGATATGCATAACAATGGTGCGTTGCCGACGGGTACAGCTGCCGTACACGCTCGACATGTACCAATGCGTCTTCCCTGCTCACGACGGGAACTGCAGTTGCGATGAATCGTGAGCCTTTGACTACAAGTTCATCGCGATGTTCGCCGGCAAGTGTGTAGTAGAGAATCGTTGTGTCACTCATCGCGTGCTGTGGAAATGAACATTGGCATCGTTTGCTATCCAACGTACGGTGGTAGTGGGGTCGTTGCAACCGAGCTTGGGATGGCATTGGCAGCGCGAGGCTGGCGCGTGCACTTCATCACGTATGCGCTGCCATCGCGCCTGGATCGGTTTCGCGAGAACATTCGCTTCCACGAGGTCGAAATCCCGAGCTATCCGCTGATGGAGCACCAGCTGTACACACTGGCTCTGGCGGGCAAAATTATTGACGTCGCTCGCTACGAGCAACTCGAACTGCTCCACGTCCACTATGCAATCCCCCATGCCGTCAGCGGGTACCTTGCCAAGCAGGTTCTTGCACGCGATGGCATCCGGTTGCGTGTCGTCACCACATTGCATGGCACCGATATTACGCTCGTCGGACTTGATCCAGGGTTTCACCCACTGGTGCGCTTTTCCATCGAAGAATCCGATGCCATCACGTGCGTTTCCCACTACCTTCGCGACCGCACGCAACAGCTCTTTACCGACCGTGCCTCGATTGACGTCATCCCGAATTTCGTGGACACGGCAGTGTACGATCGCTCGCGCTATCAGAGCGCAGCACTCCGCCAGCAACTTGCCCCTGGCGCTGAGCTCTTGCTGATGCATATCTCCAACTTCCGACCTGTCAAACGCGTCACCGATACAATACGCATCCTCGCTGCTATCCGTGAGCATGGCATCGGCGCACAACTTGTGCTCATTGGCGATGGCCCTGAGCGTACGGAAGCAGAGCATCTGTGCCGTACGCTCGGACTGTGCGAGGCCGTGCACTTTATCGGGAAGGTTCTGGCGACCGCTGAGCTGCTGTCGGCTGCCGATATTTTCCTTCTGCCCAGCCAGAATGAAAGTTTCGGTCTTGCTGCACTCGAAGCGATGAGCTGCGGGGTCCCGGTGGTTGCGTCCAACGTCGGCGGCATTCCAGAAGTCGTCAGCCATGGCGACAATGGGTACTTGGCCGAACCGGGTGACATTGACCGAATGGCACGCTACTGCATCGAACTTGCCAGCAACAGAAAAAAATGGCACCGCTTCAGCCACGCAGCGCGCAGTGCTGCGGTTGAACGCTTTTCGATCGACCGCATCATCCCACGCTACGAAGAGCTCTACAAGCGCGTGACCAGTGCGTAATTTGCTGGTGCAATGATTTGCCATCGCATGCACATAGCCGTTACGTGCTGGGTCGGTGCCCTTGTTGCCCTCTGCACAACAGATTCTCCAGCAGAACCGAATCACTGGAGTACGCTCTTTCAACGTGGCTTCCTCGAGGCACCGACCACGAGCAGTGAGATTCTCTACACTGCACGCATAGGCCGAACATGGATCTGGTGCCGCCCAACTGGCATCAGTGTCACCGCTCTTGCGTATGCGAGTGACCATGTCCGAACGCAGCGATTCGACCTCGATTTCGCAGCGACACCCGCACGCATACACCCCAGCGATCAGCGCCCGGAACGTTATCGCATCGTTGACGGTCGCTACCTGCGAGAACTACGATCGTTCGATGCGCTACGCTACGTCGGCGTTGCCCCAGGCATAGACATTGTGCTTCACTGGTCACCCAGCGGTCTCAAGTATGACGTTCTTGCAGCGCCTGGCAGCGACCTTCGCGCCTTGCGACTTGTCCTCCGCGGCGGACGTATCAGAAAGCTCGACCCCGCCAGCGGCGCACTCCGCATTGAAAGTGGCACAGAGGAATTTCTCGACGCTGCTCCAACTGCCTACCAACCAACACCAGAGGGTATCGAGCGACCACTCTCAGTCGAGTACACCGTCTTCAACGATACAACGTTCGGCTACCGAATCACCGAGCCGTTCGACCCTACACTTCCACTGGTGATTGATCCGGCGATCGTGTGGTCAACCTACGTTGGTGGTTCGCAGGAGGACGCCGCCAATGATCTGACAACCGATGCAGCGGGGAACATCTACGTGTGCGGCAATTCGCTGAGCATTGATTTTCCGCTACGCGGAGCAAGTGCCAACCGTGGTAGGCAGAACATGGTCATCGCTAAGTTCACTGCGGGCGGGCAACACCTGTGGTCCACGTACTTCGGTGGGGAGCGCGATGACGTCGCACAAGCAATCGTCTGGGATGGCTCCAGCGGCTTGCTCTTCGTCGGAGGGTGGTCCAGCAGCCCCTCTGTGACCCTGAGCTCTCCCTACCCCAACCGCGCAGGTGGTGCGTTCGATGCTGTCGTGTTGTCGTTTACAACCGATGGTGCGTTTGCCGGAGGTACGTTCCTCGGTGGAAGCCGCGAAGAATTGGTCAACGCTCTTGCAGTTCGTCGCGATGGAAGTCTTGTGGCGGTTGGACGGACAAACAGCCCTGACTTTCCCATTGCACAAGCGCACCAGCCGACCATTGGCGGAGATAACGACGTGTTCATCGCAGTGCTGGCGATCCCCACTCTGCACGTCATCTGGTCCACGTACTACGGTGGCAGTGCATTCGACGAAGCCTACGGCGTGACTACCAGCCCAAGCGGAAGCGTCTTCGTCACCGGTGTCACCGTAAGCAACGATTTCCCAACAGCCAATGCATTTCAGCCACAAGCTCCTCCACTCGATAATGCGTTTGTGCTGGCGCTTTCCAGCAGCGGTCGGCGCTTGTGGTCCACGTTCCTGGGCGGGAGTGACTACGACTTGGGCAATCGTATCGCGTACTGGAACGCAAAGCTCTATCTGGCAGGAACGAGCTCCAGCAGCGACTTTCCAATCGCTGGCGATAGCATTGCCCAACGCGCCAAAAGCGGCTTCAACGATGCATTCCTGGCGTGCATGAGTGAAACCGGCATGCTCGTGTGGTCCACCTTCTGGGGCGGGCGATCGGCAGAATCGGGCTTTAGTGTCGGTGTCTACAGCGATGGGCGTGTTGTGTTAGCTGGAAGCACTTCTTCACCCGACTTCCCTCGACGGCGAAGTGTACTTTGGGAGCCACGCGGCGGCGACGATGTGTTCGTAGCACTCTTTCGGGATGGTCAAAACCTTTGGTCAGCGACCTTCGGTGGTTCGAACGAAGACATGCTCTATGCAATAGCGCTCCTGCCGTCAGGGGACATCATCGGTGCGGGTGAAACGAAGAGCCGAGACTTTGCCCCGATGGTCAATGCGCAGTACCAGCCGAATCCCTCGCCGGGCAACCGCAGCGACTGCTTTCTTTTCCGCCTCTGTGGGTTCGCACCGACAGTGCAGACATCTACGCCCAACCGAACACTCTGCAACGGACAGCGTGCCGAGCTTTGGGCAAGTGATTCGCTCGACATCGCCACCATCGAGTGGAATACAGGCAGCACTGCCCGGCGGATTACCATCACCGATGCCGGAGCCTACTGGTTTACCGCAACCTCGCGGAGTGGCTGTACAGTCACCAGCGACACGGTTGTCTTTCGAACGGCAGTTGCGCTACCAGTAACGCTCGACACCATTTCGGCGCGACGGAATCTACGTATCTGCGAGGGTGAGCGCATCGGATTTACACTCCGCATGCGGTACCGTGCCCACGCATGGCTCGATAGCAACGGCACAATCCTTTCGACTGCGGATACGCTCTGGGTGACATCGAGTGGAACATACCAAGCAGTTGTCGAGGATAGTACCGGCTGTATCCTCCACTCGGCACCTCACCGCGTCGATGTTGTTGTTCGCCCAACGTTACAGTACTTCCGCGTGGAACCGGATGGCTCCAGTACACCCATTGGAACGGATACAATCACCGCATGTACCGGGGAGACCGTTGAAATCGAGATCGCGCGCCCTCCGGGTGCTGTCTGCACATGGTCCGACGGCACGACCGGGTGTCGTCGCACACTGACAAGCACTGCAACACTTGCTGGGCAGGTGACCGATACCAACAGCTGCACGTGGATGATGCGCCCGATCACGATTGGCTTTACTCAGCGGCAACGCACACGCCTCCAGAGCCGCGACAGTGTCTGCGTTGGCGTGCCGTTCACGGTTGGGGCGCAACCTGCCAGTGGCGCAGTGATCTGGGATGTTCCTCCGGAACTCGAACTGCTGCAGGCGAGCACTGATAGCACTCAGCGTACATTCCGCGCTCAGCGACCGGGAATCTTCCGCCTGGCTGCGTGGATCGCCGCTCCCTGCAGCGATACAGCAACGATTACTATCATCGTCACTGATCGGCCTACGGTTGCTATTGCAGCGACAGCAGTGCGACTCTGCCCTGGCGAGCAGAGCACCCTCACGGTTCCTTCCGGCTTCCTCGAGTACCGGTGGAATGGCACAATCGGTGATACGATACTCGTTGCGAGCGATACAGGGTGGTATTACGTGGAGGTATCCACACGCAGTGGCTGCACAGCGAAGGATTCGCTCTACATCGGACGATGGCAGCCAATCACCACCGCTGCTTCTGCACTTGATTTTGGTACTGTCGCGCTCGGAGACCTCGCCCAACGTACTGCAGTGCTGCGGAATCCCGCCGATACTGCACGCGATGTGCGTGTCCACCTTACGCAAGGAACTGCGTTTCGAATTCGCGAGCCCAGTACGTTGACGCTCCAGCTCGATGCTGACTCCGAGGGGACTGTGCTCATCGAATTCGCACCGACTGCCGAAGGCGAGACAACTGATACGCTCATCATTACTGCCTTGTACCCTTGTGCAGAAACGCTCCGCGTCGTTGTTCGCGGAATTGGGTCGCAGAGCAACAAGCCTGTGCCGATTACGTTTGCGATCGACGACGTCACGATTTCACCGACGCAATCAGTTGTTTCTATCCCGATTTACGCGTGGAGCACTTCGACCGACGCTCAGCAGATTGATTCACTTATCCTCGAGCTGAGTTACAACCCTACGATGCTTCTTCCCGTGCGGATTGTCCCGGGCAGCATGACGCGACTGCCCCTGCGGAGTGGGCGTGGGTGGCTGCAAGCAAACATTCCTCTCGAGAGACTGCCGACATCACCACGTCAGTTTCCCATTGCACAGCTGGAAGCGAGTGTCCTCATCGGTGACTGGGAGGCTGATTCCATTACGATCGAGCACGCTACAACACCAGGCAGAGAGCTGCTGTACGGTTCCGTAGCGGGTGCAATCCGCTACGAAGGACTTTGCACTGCTGGTGGCGTCCGTTTGATCGGGCAAACCGTGGGGGGGCGGGTATTCATCGTCCCGAATCCAAGCGATGGCGATGCATCAATCCTGATAGCAGCCGTTGACAATGGATTAGTCACCGTGCAGCTGAGTAGTACCGACGGCCGCACCCTCTGGGAAACAGCATTCGTGGGGAAAGCAGGGCGTCACGTTGCTCTCTCCGTGCCAAGCCTTCCATCAGGCGAGTACACGGTGGTCGCCATCTCGCAATCGGGGACTGCAACCGCTCGCATGGTGATTGTCCGTTGACAATAGCAACGGCGCCACGTGCGTTTTGTATAGCCGTCACAACCTCGACTGACACCCTTGTGTTCACACGTGCTCTGCTCTGGACAGCGCTGTTCCTTTCAGCGACAGCCTCGGCACAGTGGGCGCTTTTGCGCACTGATGCTGATAGCTTGATCCGGCTCGGAAGAGACTACATCTACGCCGCGCGATTCGACCAGGCACGTACCATCTTTGCGGAGGTCATCCGGCGCTACCCACACCATCCAGCTGGCTACTTCCTCGACGCGATGATCGAGTGGTGGCAAATGCAGCTCGATCGCCGCAACAGCAAGCGGTACGAAGATGCGTTCCTTCGGAAAATTGACGCTACGATCGCTCTTTGCGACTCCATCCTCGAGCAGAACCCGTACGACATCGCAGGACTGTTTTTCAAAGGTGGTGCGCTCGGCTACCGTGGGCGATACTACGCCACGATCCAGAGTTGGCTCAAAGCCGCCAACGATGGACGGGTTGCACTCGACATTCTCATCAAATGCAACCAGCTGGCTCCGTCGAACCATGACATCATGCTCGGAACGGGCATCTACAACTACTACGCCGCAGCACTGCCGGAAAAGTACCCTGTGCTCAAACCTATCATGGTGTTTCTGCCCAGCGGTGATAAGCGGCTCGGGATTCTGCAACTGGAAGCGGCAGCGCAGAACGCCACCTACGCTGACATCGAAGCAAAAGTGCTACTCCAGCAAGTTTACAGCTCTCAATTCGAAAATCAACCGCAAGACTACCTCCGCATTAGCCGCGAGCTCTATGAACGCTATCCGACCAACCCACTGTTCCACCGTCGCTACGCTGTTGCTCTGCTCCAAGTCGGTAGCTACGATAGCAGCATCGCGCACTGGCACCGTATCCTCGACGCCTACCGGACCAAGCTACCCTATTACGACGCCTATGCTGCACGTGAAGCGCTCTACTACATCGGCTGGCACCTGTTCATCTCTGGCCGTTACGAGGAAGCACTCCCGTACTTTTACAAGTGCGATGAAGCATGCCGGCTGCTCGATGAAGATCCGTCCGGCTTTATGGTCAAGCTCAACCTCTATGTCGGAAAAATCTACGACCTCCAAGGGAAGCGTGACTTGGCGATCATGCAGTACAAGAAAGTCCTCAGTTGGCAAGACGTGCAGAACTCGCACGAGGAAGCATCGCGCTACCTGAAGTCACCATACAGCAAGTAATCGTTCAGTTCGTCGTCTCCTTCCCTGTAGTTTCGCACACAACTGTTCGTTTTCGTTCGCATGCCGAAGCGCTCTGAAAAGCCGATGATCGTCCCTGTCCTCCCGCTGCGGGATATGGTGGTCCTTCCCCACCAGGAGGAGTTCATTTTCGTTGGACGTGCCAGCTCGATCGCTGCTGTACACCATGCACTCAAGCATGACCGGCAAATCGCTGCGGTGATGCAGCGAACCACCGCGGAATCCCCAAGCTTCGGAGATCTCTACCACGTCGGGACTCTGGCAGAGATCCGCTACATTACTCGTTCACCGAACAACATCTTCCGTGTCAAGCTCATCGCCAAGCACCGAATCACGATCGAGCCACACGACGATTCACTGCCATTCCTGCTCGCCGCAGTTCGCCCCTTTCCAGAAGAAGGGACGCTGAGCCCAGCACAGCTCGATCAACTCCTCGACGAGTATCGTCGCTACGGAGAAGCGCTCAACATCTTCGATGAGGAAGATCACGAAGACATCGCAACGACAACGAAGGAGCACGGCGACGTTTACACGATTGTGAGCGACTTTGCGAACTCCGAACCTGAGCGCGTCCAGGAGATTCTTCAGGAGCCAGCGCTCCCCAAGCAACTGGCGATGGCGATCTCGCTCATCCATGATGCTCTCAACAAGGAAAAAATCCAGGAGGATGTCGGCCACGAGGTCACGCATGCACTGCATGCAACAATGCGGAAGGAGTTCATCCGCAATCAAATCCGCATCCTTCAGCGGGAACTTGGTGAGGATGAGGAATCACTCCAAGCGTCGGAAGTTGAACGCTTCCGGGACCTCATCGAATCGGCTGGGATGCCCGAGCACGTCAAGAAACACGCCACCGAAGAACTCGAACGGCTCCGGAAGACGTTCCCGATGTCGCCCGACTACGGCGTCATCCGCACGTACCTGGAGTGGCTCACCGCGCTTCCCTGGTCGGTGCGTACAGAGGACAACCTCAGTTTAGCCAATGCTCGCGCTGTACTCGATGCAGATCACTACGACCTGGAAAAACCGAAAGAGCGCATCCTCGAGTACATCGCGGTGCTGAACTTAACAGGTTCGATGAGGGGACAGATCCTCTGCTTTGTCGGTCCACCCGGAGTTGGGAAAACCTCCCTTGCAGCCTCGATTGCCCGTGCATTGGGACGGAGATTCGTCCGCATTTCGCTCGGTGGTGTCCACGACGAAGCAGAAATCCGCGGGCATCGCCGGACCTACATCGGTGCTATGCCAGGCAAGATCATCCAAGCAATGAAACGCGCCGGCGCGATCAATCCTGTCATCTTGCTCGACGAAGTTGATAAGCTCGGACGAGATTTCCGTGGTGATCCAGCTGCAGCGTTGCTCGAAGTGCTCGATCCTGAGCAAAATCGCGCCTTCAATGACCACTTCCTCGAAGTTGACTACGACCTTTCCCAGGTCCTGTTCATCGCCACTGCGAATGTCCTCTACGACATTCCCGAACCGCTGCTCGATCGCATGGAGATCATCGAGCTCTCGTCCTACCTCGATCACGACAAACTCGAAATCGCCAAACGCCACATTATCCCGCGGCTGATTGAACAACTCGGACTGCGGGATATTCCCATCACGTTCGACGATGAAGCAATCCTGACAATTATCCGCCACTACACTCGCGAAGCAGGTGTTCGCAATCTCGAGCGTGAGCTGAGCCGCGTGCTCCGTAAGATCGCACAACGCGTTGTCGAAAATTTCCCTGCGACAACTGCAACAGCGAGCGACTCCATTCGCTCGCAGTCGAAGTTCCGCCGATACGTGCGTTCACGGCGCTTTACGATCAACGTCGAGATGGTGCACGAGCTGCTTCGATCGCCGCGCTTCCGGAAAGCAGCAGCAGATCAAACTGACCGCATCGGCGTTGCAACTGGCCTTGCGTGGACAAGCACCGGCGGCGAACTCCTCCCCGTTGAAGTGACGATCATGCCGGGTACAGAAAAGCTCTTGCTGACCGGAAAACTCGGTGAAGTCATGAAAGAATCAGCGCAAGCAGCGCTCTCCTACGTGCGCACCAATACACACCGTTTCGGTATCCCCGCTGACTTTGCTCAGAACAAAGACATTCACATCCACGTGCCCGAAGGGGCAATTCCTAAAGATGGCCCGAGCGCTGGAATCACAATGACCATCGCGCTGATCTCCGCAGCACGCGGTATTCCAGTGCGTGGCGATGTTGCGATGACCGGCGAAATCACACTTCGCGGCATGGTGCTCCCCGTCGGCGGACTCAACGAAAAGCTCCTTGCAGCGAAGCGGAACGGTATCACAACGGTGATCGTTCCCAGCGACAATCGCAGCGACATCGAAGAACTCCCCGTCCACTTGACCGCCGAGATGACGATCCACTTCGTTTCCACCATCCAAGACGCACTGCCACTTGTCTTCCGCACGCCGATTGTCACCGAGGACAGCGTCACGTCAAACGGTCAACTATCCGAGTCCCATGTGGCGGTGTAGCGTGCTGATTGCCTTTTGCACGCTCGTGCTCGCTGCGTGTTCTGGCAGCGACGACCGCTTTCTCGAAACGTACACGGATATTCTCGTCGCCCGCATGAGCCAACGCGATTCGACCGATGGCAATCGCCGCGTCCAGGACGTGCTCGTCGAGCATGGGTATAGCGAAGAAGAGTTCCGCCGGGAGTTCTTCGAG
>RFIK01000105.1 GCA_003695605.1 Chlorobiota bacterium | reverse complement strand
TGGTGGCGAGGGTACAGACAACAGCAATCCACCACCGAGCGGCGAATATCCCCAGCCGACGACGTCGCGACCGAAGCGGATGCGGCCGAGTGCTCCCTCATATTGCACGGCGCCGAGTGCACGGTCGTAGAAACGGCGATCGTCCAAGAACAGTCGCCGCGAGCGAGCCATATCGGGGTCGGTTGGTGCAATGCGCTCTGGGATGCCATGCATGAGCGCACCGTTGGCTAAATCGAGCAGGAAGCTCCAGCGGGTGGCAATCTGCCCAAGAGCGCGCATGCTGAGTCGCCCTGTTGCGATGGCGTCACTGCCGTTCCACTCCAGTAATCCACCGCGCGCGGATGCAGACGCATCAACCCGCAGCGCAAGAACGCTATCGCGAACGCTTGCGATCGCACGACGCCCTGTATGTATGGGCAGAATCTCCCACGCTTGCGGGAGTGTATCGGTAAGTGGCCAGTAGTAGGATGCCAGGTAACGTTGGAACGTATCCCGAGGCATGTTCTGCGGCAAAAGGTCCTGAAGCCGTGGTGGGAGAATGCTCCCGCTGCCAACACTTCGCTGGCCACGGAGGATTTGAATCGTAAGGAGATCGCCACTTGTCGGCTCATTTGTCATGTCGGCATTCTGTGACCAGCACTGCACCCAACCGAGTAGTGCCAGGAGCACCACAACTGTGCGGTTGCTATTCAGCATAGCGGCGGAATGCGATGATCGCGTTGTGCCCACCGAAACCGAAGGTGTTGCTCAAGGCAATCTCGATCGAGCGCGTGCGGGCGCCGCGGTCGGTTAGGTCGAGTCGAGGATCGATCTCCGGATCGCGCTCGGTGATGTTGATCGTTGGGGGTACTGTTTGGTGGACGATCGCCAGCACAGTTGCAATCGCCTCGATAGCACCAGCAGCACCGAGGAGGTGGCCAGTCATGGATTTGGTTGCGCTCACGCTCAAGCGTTCGATGTGGTCACCGAAAAAGTCCACGATCGCTCGCGCTTCGGCGGGATCGCCAACCGGCGTGGATGTGGCGTGGAGATTGATGTAGTCCACCTGGTGCGGCTCCAATCCCGCTTCCCGCAGGCATTCCGACAGTGCGAGCTTGATGCCGATGCCTTCGGGATGGCCAGCGGTGATGTGGTAGGCGTCAGCGGTAGCGCCAGCGCCGACGATTTCCGCGTAGATGCGTGCTCCACGCGCGCGGGCATGCTCGAGTTCTTCCAACAAGAGTGCGCCGGCTCCTTCGCCGAGGACGAAGCCGTCGCGGTCGCGGTCGAACGGACGCGATGCCGTCTCGGGCGAATCATTCCGCTCTGAGAGCGCCTTCATCGCACTGAAGCCACCGACTGCCGAGGGTGCGATGGATGCTTCGGAACCGCCGGCGATAATAGCATCGGCCTTGCCGAGCCGAATGTAGTTGAATGCCTCGATGATGCTGTGCGATGACGATGCACACGCTGAGACCGCGCAGAAGTTCGGACCGCGGAAGCCGTAGCGAATCGAAATGAGTCCTGCGGCAATATCGCTGATCATCTTCGGGATGAAGAGCGGGCTAAAGCGCGGGGTTCCATCGCCGCGGTAGTAACCGCCAATTTGCTCTTCGAGCGTGACCAGCCCTCCAATCCCCGAGGACCAGATGACACCGACCCGGTCTCGGTTGATGCGTTCTGCATCAAGTTGGGCGTCAATGATGCATTCGTGTGCAGCAGCCAACGCGTAGTGGCAGAATGGATCAGTCCGCCCGACCTCGCGGCGATCCATCACGCTGAGCGGATCGAACCCTTTGACCTCGCATGCAAAGCGAGTGCGAAACTTCGACGCATCGAAGCGTGTGATCGGTCCGGCGCCACTTCTACCGCTCCGCAAACCCTTCCAGTACTCTGGGACCGAGTTCCCAATCGGGGTGAGCGCCCCAAGGCCAGTGATGACAACGCGTCGGAGACGATCCATAGAACGTTGTTGAAGGTAAAATGAACTTACAAGAATACAAAACCAGCGGTACACACCACGATTTTCTGCGGCGGCGGTGGCACTCTTCCCTGCCGTGCGTCATCGGCTTCGCACAGTGAACAGGAGCAAGAGCGTTGTCGCTACGGAAGCGACAACGATGACCGGCTCGAGCAGATCATCCCAGAGCGAACGTGGCATTGGCGGCACCGGTGCCGTGGTCAGCTCCGATCGAGGAAGCTCCGCGCGCGCGATATCCGTGCGTGCCAGCACGTCCCGCCATTCCACTGCGATCGTGCGAGTGCTATCAGGCACCAGGAATCGGAGTTCGACGCGGCAGGCCCGCTCGATCGAATCGCGCGATGGCGCGTAGAGTCCATAGCGCACTGCACCGTCGGCAATCGCAAGCGTGCAGGGGGCGCTTGCTCGAACGGCGATACCGAGCCCGGTGAGCTTTTCGACGACAAGCCACCGCAGGGCAGACTCCACCGGTACAACAGCAAGAGAATCGCAGCCTGAGATGCTGGCAATTTCTGCAACAGCAGCAGAGGTAAGCGAGTCGAGAACGGAAAAATTCGTTCGCACCTGGGCCGGAACTGCCAGCGGCTGCACGGCGATGACAACCAGTGCGGAGAGGAGTACACCAACGATGTGCTGCCCGCTCGGCATGCTATCGCTCCGTCGGTTGGGCAATACGCGCGTGCAGCGGACCCCGAAGGCCGCTGTAGTTCGTCAATTCGGCATCAATTGTGCCGATGGGGATTCGTGTGCTGACCTTGACAGGAATTTTGCGCTCGTCATCGCTGAGCCAAATCAAGATCCGACCTTCGCTTTTGAAGAGTCCGCCTTCTTTGATGAGCGGCTCGATGACGATGCACCGGAACTTTCCCGCCTCGACCTCGATGGTTTGCCGGCCCAGGATCCGCACCCCGAGGTCATGCGTTTGGCGGTCGAAAAAATTCTGCAGTTGAATGATGCTCCCTTTCGCGTACGTGCCGAGGTTGAGCGTGCGAACGTAGTAGAACGCCGAGACGATGTCGTGCACGTAGGGCGGAACATCGAATGTGCCTTCAGTGGTGATTGCTTTGCGGTTGCGTTGATCGAATCGGGCGTGGAAATCGCGGTGGAAATTTCCTTCGCGGATGTGCTGTTCGAATTCCCAGGGGAAAATACCCGCGACGTCCAGGACCGTGCGGTAGCGGTCGCGCACGCGGTAGAGCCAATCGAGCGCTTCCAGCGAGCGTACTTCGAAGTTGATATCGTAGCACGGGCGCCCCTCGCGCTGGATGGGCTCAGGTGCGATCTGGAAGTACGCACGTCCTGCAGTGATGAACTTGTAGCCGACGCGGTACTCGAGCCGCTCCCCGAAGCCATAGGCTTCGTTCGGCACGTAGCGGAATTCATCGCGTGCTGTTGTCGCTCCAGCAAACAGGAGTACCAGCGCGGCAACGTGTGATTTCATTGCACCCACTGCAGAAGTTTCGCACCAAGACGCGACACCTACGCCAGGATTGCGCTCGCCAGCCACCACAGCGGCAGCGTCAGAGCGCTTGCGAGCGTCGTCAGAGCAATTGCAGCTGCTACCTGGTCGGTCGCAAGACCGAATCGCTCGGCAACAACGAGCACGAGCATCATCGTAGGCATTGCAGCTTCGAGGATGGTCGCTCGCAGGGTCGCACCGCTGATACCGACAGCCATGGCAAGACCAAACGCCACAACCGGTGCAACGAGGAGCTTCAGTGCAGCGACCGGCAGAAGCATTCGCCACTGGCGAAGATACTCCCAGCGGAGCGATAGCCCAAGCACGAACATCATCAGCGGAATGACTGCACGTGCTCCGAATCCAAGGATGCCATCTGCCAGTGGACTGAGCGTTCCGCCACTGAAACGCCACAGCAGACCGGCAATTGCTGCCCACAGTGGCGGAAGAAACACTACCCGCTGCCAAACAAGCCCATGGAACGATTCGGCGGTTTGGGCGAGCGCAACTGCCACCCCGAGCGTCCACAGCAGCGGTGTCGAGGCGGTAAAATCGAACAGCACAGCAACGAACACCTGCTCTGGGCCGAGTGTCGTCGTGAGAACGGGAATGCCGAGGTATGTGACGTTCCCCCACGCTGCAGCCAAGAGCAGTGCAGCGCGACTCCGGGGATCAAGATCTGCACGACGCTGCAGCCAAAACGCCGCGACAGCGAGCACGCACCCGATCGTCAGCGCTGCAACCAGAGGCACGTGCCAGAGTACACTCCCAGCCGGAGCGCGAGCCATTGAGCGGAACGTCAGGAGAGGGAGAAGCGCAACGAAGGCGGTTTCTGCTACGATGCGGCGGATGCGATCGGACGATGGAAGCCACCGCACCCACCGCCAGGCGATGCCGAGCCCGACGCATCCAACGGCAGCGAGGCTATCCATTCAGTCGTCTGCGACGGGGAGTATTAGGTGAAGATGTCGGGCTGGTCGTCCTCGTCTTCGTCGCTGAAATAGTAGGACTCGCTGTCGTACTCGGGCCAGATATCCTCGATGCTTTCGTAGAGGACGTCGCTATCTTCCAGCTCCATCAAGTTGTCGAGCACCTGCTGTGGAGCGCCGGTACGGTTGGCATAATCGAGCAGCTCTTCCTTCGTTGCTGGCCAAGGAGCATCTTCCAGGTACTTTGCCAGTTCAGGAGTCCAGAACATAGCACCTCCAAGTGGCAGTGGAACTGTGCAATGGGGCGCGAAAATAGCAGTGCGGAGCCGAAAACGGACGCAGGCGTGCACTATTGTATCGAAGCGTTGCGCGATTGAGCAGCATCAGAAAACACCAGGACGCTCCCTTCGTGAACGTTGAGTTCGACCAGGCGGTCACGTGCTTGGTTGCGTGCACCCTCGCGGCTGCCGAGTTCGAGGATTTCATCGTGGAGTTCCCAGACCAGTCCCCGCGTCGTCAATCGTACCCGCGGTTGCGGGATGAGCGAGATCATCTCGCCAGGGGATGTCGGGAGTGCGAACGAAGAAAACACCGCACGCCCAATGCGTCCACTATCGAACACCTCCAGTGATGCACGCTTGCTGTAGCGCAAGAACACGCTCCAATTGTTGAGCGTGTGCTCGAGCTCGCCACCGTTCATGCCGACGACGACAAACTCTGCGATGCCACGGTCGAGGCCGAGTAGGAGCGATTTTTCGAAGTCGGTCGAATCTTGATCGGGGACGTGGAC
>RFIK01000011.1 GCA_003695605.1 Chlorobiota bacterium | reverse complement strand
CTTCCCAATCCTGATCAATGCACTTGGCATCCTCGGGAGTTTTGTTGCGCTCTTTTTCGCACGTCCAAAGTCGGAAGACTCTATCGAAGGCGCCCTCAAGGCAGCGCTCATCGTCGCAACAATTGCGATGGCAATCATCCTCTACCCTGTGACGATAGCATTACTTCCGGCAACGTTCACGCTCGCAGGGAGCGAACGGCTCTACTCGAACACGGGCGTCTATTGGTCGCTCCTGACGGGCTTGGTCTCCGGAATGCTCGTGGGTTTAGTCACCGAATACTACACAGCGCACCGCTATCGGACTGTCCGCTCCGTGGCGGAAGCTTCTCAAACAGGAGCAGCAACGAATATCATCTACGGTCTTGCACTCGGCTACAACTCGGCGGTCGTTCCGATGCTCTTACTAGCACTCACCGTTGTCGTCGGGATTTCGTTCGCAGGTATGTACGGCATCGCGATCGGCGCGCTGGGCATGCTTTCGACAATCGCAGTGGGTCTGACTATTGATGCGTACGGTCCAGTCTCGGACAACGCCGGTGGCATCGCAGAAATGTCCCACATGGGCAAGGACATCCGCGCCCGGACCGACGCGCTCGATGCAGCAGGCAACACAACTGCAGCAATCGGGAAAGGCTTTGCGATCGGCTCGGCGGCGCTTACGTCCCTTGCACTAACGTCGGCGTTCCTGACCCGCGCGAAAATCTCTCCCGAGATGTTGGGGCTTACGACACCGCCGGTGCTTGCAGGACTATTGATTGGTGGAGCGCTCCCCTTTGCATTTTCTGCGCTGACGATGCGTGCTGTTGGCAGGGCAGCATTCGACATGATCGCGGAAGTACGCCGCCAATTCCGCGAAATCCCCGGCTTGCTCGAAGGGAAAGCCCGTGCCGACTACCGCCGCTGCGTGGATATTTCCACTCAAGCGTCGCTCCGGCAGATGATCGCTCCAGGATTGCTCGTTATTCTGACTCCGCTTGTGGTGGGGTATCTCTTCGGCGTGCAAACGCTCGCAGGCGTCCTCATCGGTGCGCTCGTCTGTGGAGTGATGCTCGCTACATCCATGGCTAATGCTGGCGCTGCATGGGACAATGCGAAAAAGTACATCGAAAAGGGCAACTACGGCGGCAAAGGTTCGGAAACGCACAAAGCCGCAGTCGTTGGCGATACCGTCGGCGATCCGTTCAAGGACACCTCCGGCCCATCGCTGAACATCCTCATCAAGTTGATGGCAATCATCAGCCTCGTGTTTGTTCCCTTCTTCATCAAGTACGGCGGGGTTCTCCTCCGCTAACGCACACTCTGGAGAGCTTACAGAGACGACTTTGCAAGTGGCATCTGCGGGCGAAGCGACAGCGCGTCGCCCGCAGTATCTTCTTCCCTCTCAATCTCAAGCGCAGACCAGAGCAATTCGAGCAAGGTAGGGATGTTCTCCCGTGTCACAGCCGACACCAGGAGCGGCTTCCCGTACTGCGGGACTTCCAGCGCAGATAGGCTCTCTCTCTGCTCCTGGCTCAGTGTATCTGCTTTGCTGATGCAGATAATGCGTCGTTTCTGCGCAAGCTGCTGATTGTGCGCACGCAGCTCGCGTTCAAGAGTTGCGTATGCCTCCAGTGGAGGCATCGTCGTTGGGTCGAGGAGAAAGACCAGCACACGTGTCCGCTCAATGTGACGGAGGAAGTCTGTCCCCAGGCCTTTACCGCTGCTTGCTCCTTCGATGAGACCGGGGATATCAGCGACGACGAAACTCCGCTCGTCATCGAGCCGAACCATGCCGAGATTCGGCACCAGCGTTGTGAATGGATAATCTGCAATCTTCGGCTTCGCAGCCGAGATCGTTGCGATGAGCGTTGATTTACCGACGTTGGGGAATCCTACCAGCCCAACGTCAGCAAGGAGCTTCAGTTCGAGTTCCAGCCAGCATTCAGGGCCTGGCTTTCCTGGCTCGGCATAGCGTGGAGTGCGATTCGTGGGTGTAGCGAACGCCGCATTGCCACGTCCTCCGCTTCCACCGCGGAGAATCACCGCACGCTCACCGCTACGGAGCAATTCCGCCAGTACTTCCCCGCTGGTTGCATCGCGGATGATTGTTCCCGGCGGCACGCGGAGGATGACATCATGGCCGCGCTTTCCAGTCCGCCGGTTCGAGCTTCCAGGCGCACCGTTGCCAGCCTTGAAATGCCGCTTGTAGCGAAAGTGCAAGAGCGTGTTCAGATGGGGGTCCACGACAGCAACGACATCCCCGCCACGGCCGCCATCGCCGCCGTCAGGACCACCTTTGGGGACGTACTTTTCGCGGTGAAAGCTGATGCAGCCTCTTCCACCGTCGCCAGCTTTCGCGTAGATGCGAACAAGGTCAACGAAATTCATTCGGTGATGCTCTCGAAATCAGGATGCACGTGGCGCCGCCCCGTATTGGTCGGCCGCGGGGCGACTACTTGAACGTGTAGCGTTTGACGAGCGCAACGCGGAGTTCTTGTGCTGCCTTCGATTTGGGGTCGAGATTGAATTCAGCAACAAACCGATCAAGTTCGTTGAGTGCAGTGCGGACACTGGTTGCTTGTTCCAGTCGAGCGATCAACGCATCGTAGCGCTCCTGACTGTCCTGGCACAGTTTCGTTTGCACAAGCTGACGTAGATCCTCGCTGAGGAACTCATTGAGCGGTGGTAGCTGCTGGGACTGCATACTTGCTGGAACGCGGACCTGCCGAATGCCACTGTCCAAGACTGCATCAATCGCAGCAGCGCGCGAGGATGCCATCGCCACTGCTGGTTGTACTGCGACGGCTTCTCCTTCCAGTGTCTCCGCCTGGTCTTGTTCACGTGGAAGCTCCGATGGTGGACTCGTCAGCGATTCCTCGGTTTCCATCTGTGGTGGAGTGGGCGCATCCTGCGTGGCTGGAAGATCGAATTCCCGCTCGAGCACATGTCGCTGGTCCGGAGTTTCGGTGTGGAATGTCACGGTTACATCCGACGCCATTTCCAGCAACGACTCGAACTCTGCGATTGTGGTGGCATCGGGTTCATCGGAAACTGCATCCTCAACACGCTCATCTGGAGGTGGTTCCGACATCGTTGCTTGGGCAATGACACTGTGCTCGGGCACACTCACGGCGGCTGTTTCTTCTGGGGTAAGTTCCTCTCTTGGCAGTTCCTGTCTTGCATCGGGAGCATGTTCGGAAGGGAGTGTACCTTTCCACGGTGCGATCTCCTCTCCAGAGGGCGTCTCCTCCGCACGTGGCGTATCCACCGTTCGTACAGCCTCGGTGCTACCACTGAGGGATTCGTCCGCTGAGGGCGGAGCAGAGTCAGTAGGGGAATCTTCCGCCGCAGATGAACGCGCAAAAACTGCTTGTTCAACGTGCGGGCTGTTTTCCAGCACAGGCTGCGCCTCGACGTCGGTGTCTGATACCTCTTCGATCAGTGGTTGCGACTCGTGTTCCTTCTCATCAGCTGTACGTGCTTCCTCTTCGGAGACTGCGGCTACATCTCCAGGCTCCGGGATGCTTTCTGGCTGTTGAGCATCGGGAGATGCCATCACTTCTGCAGAAGTAGCAGGTGCATCGTGCTCGCTTTTATGCTCCGGCTGATACTCTTGTTGCTCGAGCTCTTGCAGCACTTGCTCGACAACACGGAGGATCATTTCGCGTGTGACAGTGCGCACACCATCATGGTAGAGCATCCGCTCGAATTTTTGCGCGATGACCTGGATGTCTTTATCGTCGAGGAAAACGATGAGTGCTTCGATTGGGATAGCTTCGACCGCAACAGGCGTGGATGGATCGTTGAAAAAGCTGAACATCGGATCGAGCAAATCGAGGAATTCGCTCGTCGAAAGGTCCAGGATATAGTCGTCATCGAGTTGCTTGACCAGTCGCTCGAATTCGAAGATCGGCATGATCTGCGTACTATCCCGTGCAAGGGAGCGCTCCTCCATCCACTGCTCGAACCCCTGCCGAAAGTACGGATAGTCTGCAAAGTACTGCAGGCGAAGGACGATCTCGCAGATTGGCTTCGTCGGCTCGCCCCGATAGACAAACCATTTGAGCGTCACCCGCGGGCGAATGCGGTAGTTGAGGATACTTTTGACTGCCGTATCAATGAGCGCCAGCGCTTGCCGCCGATCGAACCGTGCGTGTTGGCGCACGTAATCCTCGACTTGCCCCCAAACGTTCCGAAAGACCAAGTCGTTTGGTTCAATTGGCAGATTCGATTGGCGCTGGATGCGATCTTGGTAGAGCTGCCACTCCACCTCTGCGCGGAAAAATTCCTTGAACGCTCGATCGAGCAAAGGATGATCGAGCACCTGGACCAGATGCACGCCTCCCTTGCTCGGAGGCAGGAGCATCTCGGCAAGGCGAAGTTTTGTGCTTTCGATTTCTGCTTCGAACATACCCCGCGCGCGTGAAGTGGTCGTGCAACCGTCGGATAATGCAACTTACAAAAACTGTTCGCGCTACTGCTACCGGAGCTCGATATACGTGGTGCCCCAATCGGTCTGCCCTGCTTGGCCGACACGGTACGACGCCACAAGCGGATGTGTCTGGAGGTACTCGTGAATTGCCTGGCGCAGCTGCCCGCTGCCGGTACCATGAATAACTGCGAGCCGACCAATGCTGCCGAGGACCGCATCGTTGAGTGCTTGCTCGAGGCGGCGGAGTGCTTCCTGCACGCGCATGCCACGCACATCGAGCTCGGCCGGCGCATCGAGCTTGAGGGGACGGTTGCGACGGCTGGACTGCTGGTGCGCAGGCTGCTCTGCACGGCGTAATTTCTCCGGCGCGATGGTGAGCCGGACAGATCCTACCTCGAGCGTGATATGCTTTGGCGTTATCTCGATGACTTTGCCTCGCTGACCAGTTGCGATGAGTTCGGCATAGTCACCAACGGCAAGCTGCGGAGCCTGCTCAGGGCGTTGCTTTGGTAATTGGCGTTCGATGCGTTCTTCGAGTGCAGCGAGCTCAGCGCGAGCTGCGTCGAGCGACCCAAGTTCGGCGTTCTGCCGAATCTGGCGCAGCTCTTCCTTTGTCCGACGGATAAGTTCATCTGCCTCGCGGTGCGCTGCTTCGAGTAGTTGGGTGTACTTGGCTTTGAACTGCTGGAACTTCTCTTCGTACTGCTGGCGTAGCTGTTCGGCGTGGCGCTGCTCTCGTGCTGCAATGGTGGCGCGTTCTTCCATCGCTTTCCGAAGCTCCTGGAGCTGGTGAATACTCTCTTCGATCTGTGCATGGCTATCACCGAGATAGGCACGTGCACAATCGAGCACATCCTGCGGCAAACCAAGTGCAGCAGCAAGCTCGAATGCATAGGAATTCCCCGGCACTCCAGGAAGAAAGCGAAAGGTCGGCTCCAGCCGCACCGTATCGAACTCCATCGAGGCATTGAGCAGATGTGGTCGCGACAGTGCGTAGGTTTTGAGAACGAACTGATGCGTCGTAGCGACGATGAATCCGCCGCGTTCAAGGATCCCGTCAATGATAGCAGCAGCCAATGCACTTCCCTCGCTCGGATCGGTCCCAACACAAATTTCATCAACGATGACAAGCGTTGCATCATCGCACAGCTGCAGAATCTGCCGCAATCGCACCAGTTGGGAGGAAAAGGTCGAAAGGTTGCTCTCAATGCTCTGGTGGTCGCCGATCGCTGCGAAGATCATCACCGGTGAGACGACCATTTCACCGAGCGGAAAGATGCCGGCCAGTGCCATTGCAGTGCTCAGCCCGATCGTTTTGATCGCAATGGACTTTCCGCCAGCATTCGGTCCGCTGACCAAGTAGCCTCGACGCTCGCGATCGAACGTGACACTGAGCGGGACTACGTGCTCGAAGCCTTTACGTGCGACCAGCAACGGATGGAATACGTTGCGCAGCTCGATGATTTTCTGCGGTTCGATGCGTGGCTTCCTGCCACGATAGTGTTCGGCAAAGAGTGCTCGCGCGCGGAGCGAATCGAGCATTGTGAGTGCAGCATCGGCAGCGCGGATGCTCGGCGTATGGGAGCCGACCTCCGCTGTCAGCGATTGGAGGATGCGGATGATTTCACGCTCTTCGGCACTCCGCAGTTCAGCAAGCTCATTGTTGAGTTCGAAGACCTCACTCGGCTCAAAGAAGACGGTTGCGCCAGTTTGGGAAATGCCGTGGAGAATGCCTGGTAGCGCGCGCTTGTATTCAACCTTGAGCGGAACAACGAGCCGTCCATCGCGTTGGGTGTAGAACTCGTCTTGGAGCAGCTCTTCATCGCCGAGCCGCTGGACGATGCGGCGGAGTTTGGAGCGCAGACGCGCACTGACGTCCGCGATACTTGCACGGATGGAACGAAGCTCGCTTGTCGCATCATCACGCACACTGCCGGTCGGATCAATGGCATCGCGAATATGGCGCTCCAGCACGCGGAGGTCAACAAGGCTTGCGGCAATCGCAGCAACGTGGGGCAAAAACTCTTGGCGCTCGCGAATAAAATGCGCCAATCGGCGACTTGCCCCAAGCAGTTCGAGCACCGAGAGAAGCTCATTTGCCGATAGATACGCGCCTGCGATCTCTGCTCTACTGAGCAAGCGTTCGGGGTCATCGGTTCGCTCGATGGGCAAGTCCTCGCCACGGCTGCGGAGCGCCAAAATTTCATCAATCGCGCTGTGCACTGCGTCCAACTGCGCTGAGTCATTGAGTGGCCGTAAGCGGCGGAGTGCCTCGGCCGCGCGCTCGGTGACGGCAAACGGTACGACAAGTTCGAGCACTTTACCGAGCTCCAATTCCTGGAGTGATTGCTCGGCAAGCTCAGCGCGTTGTTCGGAATTGCCGAGAAGAGTAGTCATTGGCGATCAACGGACGGTCAACTGACATCGCAATATCGCACTCGGTGGCCGCAGCACCACGCACGCGCGCTGCTATTTTTGCACACCACGTTTGCACTTTGATGGATGCACAGACGCACCGATCCTTTCGAGCTTGTTGCCGAGCGGATACGCTCGGCGCCATGGTACCAAGAGCTCGAGACGCGACTCGGAACGAACGAAGACATCAGACTCAAAACTGTACACGGCTCGTTGGGGAGCTTTATCGTTGCTGCCTCCTACCCAACGCTCGACCGGCAAATTCTTCTGCTCACAGCTGCCGAGGATACCGAGCGATGGGTGCACGACCTTCGGCAATTCGGGATTGCTACCTTCGCGTGCCTTCCAGCAAAGCGCCGACGCACAGTGGACGAACACGCCGAGCTTGCCGGTGTGCTGGAAGCACTTTCTGCTTACTGGCAAGAGCGTGCGACCGTCCTTGTGCTCTCTCCCGAAACATGGCAACTCCGCTTGCCCTCGCCCGAGTGGTTTGAGTCCAACGCCATAACGCTCCGCCCAGGTGATGAGCTTCCGTTCGAAGAGTTCCGCCAGTACCTTGTGCTCGGCGGATACCATCCATGTGATTACGTTGCAGCACCAGGCGAAGTCTCCGTTCGTGGCGGAATCGTGGACTTCTACCCGCTTGGCTGGCAACTACCGATTCGGCTGGAGTTTTTCGGTGACCGCATCGAGTCCATCCGCGAGTTCGATCCTCTCTCTCAGCGGAGCATCCGCAACATCGAGGAAGCGTTCGTTTTTGCCGCCTATCCACGGGATGAGTCGCTCATGACCGCGAGCATCGAGGAGTTCATCGAGCCGAACGCCCTCGTCGTTGTCGAGCATCCCGACGATATTTCCAGCCGCTTTTCTGCCCTTGGGCTCACACCAACATTCGAACGCTGCACACGCCTTCTGCTTAACCCACTCGGAAAAGCTGACATCACCGTGCAGTCATCGCCCCAGCCGGCATGTCGCTCTGCAGTTGGGCACCTCTACGAGCTTCTCCTCGAGTTAGAACAGGCAGAGTCAGTTGTTCTCCTTTGTGCTGATAGCGCAATCCATTTAGAGCGCCTCCGCGCGCTTCTGCGCACCCTAGCCGAACAGCGCCCATCGGACGAGCAGATCCGGCTGGAACGCATCCTTTGGAGCACACGCTCACCAGACGCTGGCTTTCTGCTTCCGCGCGAGGGGATTGCTGTCATCACTGAACACGAGATTTTCGATCGTCGCCGCGCACGCACCGCCGATCAGCAGCGACCCAAGCTCACGCTTCGCGAGCTGCAACAGCTGCGCCGCGGCGATTACCTTGCCCACATTGATAAAGGCATCTGCCAGTTTGATGGACTCGAGACAATCGAAATCAGCGGCCATAAGCAGGAGTGCGTCCGACTGCTCTTTGCCGAGGGCGACGTCGTCTATCTCCACCTCAACTACATCAACAAACTCGAACGCTACTCGGCCGCCGATGGCACACCGCCTGCACTGAGCAAGCTCGGCACCCGCGAATGGGAGCGCAAGAAAGCGCGCGTCAAGAGCAAGCTCAAGGACATCGCTCGCGACCTCATCAAACTCTACGCACAGCGCAAAGCCTCGCCAGGCTTTGCATATCCTCCCGACACAGTATGGCAAGCGGAACTGGAAGCGTCGTTCCTCTACGAGGACACTCCTGATCAAGCTCGCGCAACGCAGGAGGTCAAGCGTGACATGGAGTCACCAACGCCGATGGATCGGCTCATCTGCGGCGATGTCGGATTCGGGAAAACGGAAATCGCCATTCGTGCTGCCTTCAAAGCAGTCCAGGCAGGAAAGCAAGTCGCTATTCTCGTCCCGACAACGATTCTTGCTCGCCAGCATTTCCAGACGTTCAGCGAACGCCTTGCGCGGTATCCCGTCCGCGTTGAGATGATCTCACGTCTGCGCAGCGGAGCTGAGGTAGCGGCGATTCTCCGTGACCTTGCCGAGGGGAAAATTGACATCATCATCGGCACGCACCGCCTCCTGTCTGACGACGTTCAGTTCCGCGATCTGGGTCTACTCATCATTGACGAAGAGCAACGCTTCGGTGTCGCAGCAAAGGAAAAACTCCGCCAACTCCGCGTCAGCGTTGATACACTGACTCTGACAGCAACACCGATCCCGCGAACGTTGAACTTCTCGCTCATGGGTGCACGAGACTTGAGCATCATCGAAACGCCGCCGCGCAACCGATTGCCCGTCGAAACCGAAGTCATCGAGTGGGACGACGACCTTCTGCGCTACGCCATCACGCGTGAGCTCGAACGCGGTGGGCAAGTCTTCGTCGTCAGCGATTCGATCGAAGGTATCCCTGCAGTGCAGCAGCAACTGCTCAGCCTTATTCCAACACTCCGAGTCGGGATTGCACATGGGCAATTAGCCGCTGCAGCACTCGAGTCCGTCATCGAGCGATTCCTGGAACGGAAATACGACGTTCTCCTGGCAACCAAGATCGTCGAAAATGGCCTCGATATGCCGAACGTCAATACGATTATCATTCTGAACGCGGAGCGCTTCGGGCTTGCGGAGCTCTACCAACTGCGCGGAAGAGTAGGCCGATCGAATCGGCAGGCATACTGCTATTTGGTGGTGCGCTCCCTACGAGCACTTAACCGGCAAGCAATGGAGCGCTTGCGTGCGATCGAAGAGCTTACTGACCTGGGAAGTGGGTTTCACCTTGCGCTCCGCGACTTGGAAATTCGCGGTGCGGGCAACATCTTCGGCGCAGAGCAGAGCGGCTACATCAGCGATCTGGGATTTGAGACCTATCACCGCATCCTCGACGAAGCAGTCCAAGAACTTCGCACCGAAGAATTCGCGGAGCTTTTCCCCACCGAGCAACGTTCTTACACCAACGACAGCATCACCATTGACCTTCCCAGCGACGCACTGCTGCCCGGCCATTACGTCCCGAGCGATGTCGAACGTTTCGAATGGTACAAGCGACTCTACCGCTGCTCGTCGCTGCAGGAGCTTACTGCAATCGCAGATGAATTACGCGATCGGTATGGTCCGCTCCCTGCCGAGGCGCAGCAACTTCTTTTCGGTGTCCAGTTGCGTATGTTCGGTTCGAAGCTCGGCGCAGAGCGTATTCGCATCGAAGGTTCGCTGATGAGCATCGAACTGCCACGCTCGGCACCGCCGTGGTACTACGAGCAAATCTTCCCCGCAATCGTTGCGGCTGCTGCTGAAGTCACAGGAGCACACTTCCGACAGGTTGGTTCAACGGCTATTCTCGACATCCCAATCGCAACGGAGCAGCACGCAATTGCGATCTTGGAGCAACTTGTTGCAGCGGTGACTGCACTCCGCCAGCCACAGGCAGCAGCGCCGACTCCTGCTAGAACATCTCGGTGAGGTTGTACTCGTGGAGCTTGCGATAGAGCGTGCGTTCGCTGATACCGAGCGCACGCGCCGCACTGCGGCGGCTCCCGTTGAAGCGCTTGAGGGCAGCGACGATCAACCGACGCTCCATCTCATCGAGCCGAAAGTCATCCGGATCTCGGCTGAAGACATCGTCCTCCTGCTGCTGGAGCGGAAGGCGTTGCTGCAACTGACCAAGTCGCTCTGCCAGGGCAGCGATTGCCTGCCGTACAGCCGACATTTCCGCTTGCATCTGCAAGAGCGTGTGGTACACCAGCGCTAAATCCAGTGGCTGTTCCGGCGCGTGGGTTGCGGCGGTCCGATGCAGAACAAGCGCCCGCGAGGGCTCGAGCTCCTGATCACGCTGCAAGTAACGCTCGACATGCTCTCGTGTGATGCGCTTGCCATGGCCGATTGTCACGAGCGTTTCGACCAAATTCCGTAACTCGCGAACATTCCCCCGCCAACTGTGCTGCATCAGGATTGCCAGGGCATCATCGTCAATCCCCTCGAACGTAATCCCTAATCGCTCGGCAACGTTGTTACCGAAGTATTCAACCAGTAGCGGAATGTCTTCAGGACGCTTGCGTAGTGGCGGCAAGTGCAGATGCACCGCCTTGAGCCGATAGTAGAGGTCTTCGCGGAACGTTCCCTGCCGCACTTCGTAGGCAAGGTCTCGATTGGTCGCAGCGATGATGCGAACGTCAACTTTGATCACTTGTGTCGAACCAAGCCGGGTGAACTCCCCGCTTTCGAGGACACGGAGGAGCTTGACCTGTGTGCCAATGGGCATTTCGCCAATTTCGTCGAGGAAGATCGTGCCTGTGTTCGCAACCTCGAAGAATCCTTTCCGTTGCTCGACCGCACCTGTAAAAGCACCTTTTTCGTGCCCGAAGAGCTCCGATTCCAGCAACGTTTCCGGAATTGCTCCGCAGTTGACACTGATGAACGGAGCTTTCCGTCGCGGGCTCAGGCCATGGATGGCGCGAGCAAAAACGTCCTTGCCTGTTCCCGTTTCGCCTGTGATCAGCACGGTTAGGTCCGTCGGTGCAACCTGAAGGAGTTGCTCGATCGCCTCGACAATCAATGGCGATTGCCCAACGATCCCGTACCGCAGTTGCAGAAGGCGGATTGCCGCTGATGTCGCTGGTTGATTCATCGCTCGCGCGGAGAATCGGGTTTTGTCGAATACTCGTTCCAGCCACCGGTGTAGATGAAAACGTGCTCAAATCCAACCGATCGCAACACATCCGCAAGCTTGTGGCTTAGCTCGCAGTTACCGCCGCCGCAGTATGTGACAACCGGACGCCGCTTGTCGAGACTGTAGAGATGCTGCATCATTTGGCTGCGATAGGTTGGATCGAGCTCGAACTGCTGAATATCCACGTTCACTGCGCGCGGGATGTGACCGCCATCGTACTCGTCCTTGCGACGTGCATCCATGAAGAGAACGTCCTCATTGCGGAGGAGCATGAGCACTTGCTGATAGGTCACCGCACGCACGCCGCCACCATCGGGTGGTGGCAGCGCGTCATTTTTTGGCGGCAGTCGTGGCGATGTCGGCACGCCACTTGATTGCTGCTTCGATGGAGGTGTCTTCTCGTCCTCTGCTGCTCTCTTCTGCAATGGAAGTGTATCGCGCTGCCAAGCAAGGGGTCGTGGTGATGCGCTTGCGGTGTCGGCCTTCTTGCTGGGAATGACCGCGAGCAGTACATCGGTACTTGCTGTATCAAGTGCTATCGGCTTGCGGATCCATGGCAGTGGTTTGACGGAAAATGCAGCGTTGTACACAACCGCCAGACCGACGGCAAGCCCGACGATAAGTGCTGCATCGCGAAGTGTTGCTCGAATCATGTCGTCACCGCTTAGAAGTTGCGGACTGCTTTCAAAATTGCATATGCGCGGTTGATCTCGAGCGCTCGCTCGGCAGCAGCGCGCTGTTGCTGCTGCGGTGCGTGTGCGAAACGATCGGGATGCACCTGTGCGATCGCACGACGATACGCAGCTTTGATTTGCTCATTCGACGCTGTTGGCTCTACTCCCAACGTCCGATACGCCCACTCGACTGGACCTCTCGTGCGCGGTGGTTGCGCCTGCTGTCCTCGAGCCCGAGACTCGGACTGAAGCTCCTCGATGATTGTACGGAGTTCCTCATCATCGGAACGATCGAGGTTGTCGTTTGACCTCCCTGTGCTCCGGAAGGCAAGTTCGGCTTGGAGGATTTGTGCGATTCGCCGGAAGATACCCATCTACGTTCGCCGATAAACCACGGTGGTACTTGCTTGATCGCTCGGCATGACCAGGACGTCGTGAATGCTCACGTGCGGCGGACGTGTCGCACAAAAGAGCGCTACTTCCGCAACATCCCGTGCCCGAAGCGGTGTCATGCCTGCATAGACGGACGCTGCCCGCTCGGTATTTCCACGAAATCGCACCAGCGAGAACTCCGTCTCGACCATACCAGGCTCCAGATTTGTCACTCGCACACCGGAACCGACCAAGTCCAGCTGCATGGACTCGCTGAGTGCGCGTACAGCATGCTTGGTGGCACAGTACACGTTGCCGTTAGGATAGACCTGCCGCCCCGCGATTGAGCCGATATTGATGACCATTCCACGCTTGCGCTCAACCATGCCTGGAAGGACAAAACGCGTTACGTTCAGCAACCCGACCAGATTAGTTTGGATCATCTCGTCCCAATCGTCGAATGCACCGTCGTGGATCGGGGCAAGTCCGCGTGCTAAGCCAGCATTGTTGATGAGCACGTCCACTGCTTGCCAGCGCTGCGGCAGCTGGCGCAATGCACGCTCGACTGCACCTCGATCGCGAACGTCGCACGCCAGAGCATACGTCTCGACACCATGGCTCTCTGCAAGAGCGCTTGCAAGCTCTTCGATACGTTCCTTCCGCCGTGCCATCAGAATGACATTTGAGCCTGCTTCAGCGAATACGTCGGCGCATGCCGCCCCAATGCCACTCGATGCACCAGTTATGAGGGTGATCGTTCCTTCAAGTGCACGCATCGGCATTGTCCGGAAAGTGATGTGCAAGTGTCGAAAATACTGCCCTTTGCGCGTGATACTATCTTTGTGGCTGTCAGCATGCACGCTACCGTTGAACGATGGCACGATCACCACAACGACAGATCCCTTCCTTCCACTTTCCCGAACCGATCCAGGGCGTCACCGCGCGCGGCAGCCGCATCTTCGTGCTACCGATGCAGCAAGCGACAACGATTTCCATCGGCGCTTACGCGCTCATTGATCCAGCAGCTGTGCCGATCGCAGGGCTGGCACACCTAACTGCAACTATGCTTTCGCGCGGGACACGCCACCGCAGCGAACGCCAGTTCGCGACGTGCGTGGACGTACTCGGAGCGAGCTTTCAGGCTGGCTCAACCCATCGGAGTATTGGCGCGGAGATCACCGGACTCCCCGAGACGGCCGATGAGCTGATCGCGCTGCTTGCTGAATCGCTCAGCGAGCCTCGATTCGATCCTGCCGAATTTGAAAAAGCTAAGGAGCAGCAACTGACCTCTTTCCCAATCCGACTTGCAGACTCTTCGTACCGCGTGCGGAGAATTTTTCAGAAGCTCCGTTTTCCGGGGCATCCGTATGGCGCATCGCTCTATGGCTGGCCGTCGAGTGTTGCTCACATCACCGTCGAAGACGTCCGCCAGTGGTACAACGCCCTCGTGGAAGGTCAGCCCTGGTGCATCCTGGCATCCGGTGCACTTGATCCAGTCCGCGGTACAGTTGCCCTGGAGCAATCCTTTGGCGCAATCGGTGGTAGTAGCGGTGCACCGATCTCACCTCCGCCAAGTCCACCTGCGGCCATCGGCATTGGGCAAGGTGTGATGACCGATCAGGTCGAACTTCGGCTTGGGCATCCTGCGCCTTCGCTCACCAGCAATGACTACGCTGCTACAATCCTCATTGCAACCGCATTTGCTGGGCACTTCCGCTCACGCATCAATCTGCTCGTTCGCGAACAAGAAGGCTTGACCTACGGTGCGTACGGTGGTGTGACTGCAGGGAAAGACCACGGCACGTTCATCCTCAGTACCAGCACGACGCCCGAAAATCTTCCACGGATGCTCTCGCTGCTCTTTGCCGAATGGGAACGCCTCGACCAAGAACCACTGCGCGAAGACGAGCTTCACCAAGCGCGGCAATCGCTCTACAACAACTTTTGGCGCAGCATCGAAACACCCGACGGCACAGCAGCACTTGCGCTCGATCTGGCAATCAACGATCTACCGCCGGATTACTACACCCGACTGCTTGCAGAGATTGACCGACTCGATCCAGCAGCCCTCCTTGCTGTTCAGCAGCGCGTCTTTGATCCATCGCGCATGCTCATCGCTGCCGTTGGGGAGGTTGATGTCGTCGCTCGTGCGCTGGCGCCATACGGCTCACCGCAACATATTGTGCTCGAAGAAGAGCAACAATAATTTGCCCTGCATCGTGTCAACGCACCCGTTGTTCCACTATGCCACGCGCGATTCCATCTATGGGTTCAGACATCGAACAGCTCACCGAACTTCGAACGGCGATCAAACGTGTCCGGCGTGAGATTGCGAAGGTGATCATCGGCCAGGAGCAGATCATCGAGCAGGTGCTGATTGCACTCTTCGCACGCGGGCACTGCCTGCTCGTTGGTGTTCCGGGGCTTGCCAAAACGCTCATTGTGCGAACGATTGCCGATACGCTGACTCTCGCCTTCTCCCGCATCCAATTCACACCCGACTTGATGCCAAGCGACATCACCGGTACAGAGGTCATCGAAGAAAACGTCTCGACTGGCGAAAAGCAGTTTCGCTTTGTGCGCGGGCCGATTTTTGCAAACATCGTCCTTGCCGACGAAATCAACCGGACTCCGCCGAAGACTCAGGCAGCACTGCTGGAGGCAATGCAAGAGCATCGCGTCACAGCAGCAGGCACTACGTATCCGCTCGACGAGCCATTTTTTGTCTTGGCAACCCAAAATCCAATCGAACAAGAAGGAACGTACCCACTCCCCGAGGCGCAGCTCGATCGCTTCATGTTCATGCTCGAGTTGGACTACCCATCCTTCGAGGAAGAGGTGCAGATCGTCCAAGCAACGACACTCGACCGCATGCCGAGCGTCGAGAAAGTCCTCAGTGCTGAGGATATAATTCGCTACCAGAGTTTTGTTCGCCGTATCCCAGTCGCTGAAAACGTCGTTACGTATGCCGTTCGTCTTGCACAAGCGACTCGACCGCAGACGACACGCTTCGACATCGTCCGTCGCTACGTGAGCTATGGCGCCGGTCCGCGCGCTTCGCAGTACCTGATCCTGGGTGCAAAAACACGCGCTGCGCTCGACGGACGCTTCACTCCAGAGATCGCGGACGTTGAGGCTGTTGCTCCCTCCGTTCTGCGACACCGCATCGTGCTCAATTTCCAAGCAGAGGCCGAGAATGTCACCGCGACAGCGCTGGTACGTGAGCTTCTTGCGTCGTTGGACTAATGCGGTTCGGCGTGCCGTTTTCTCTCTTGCACTTGCGTGTGCACTTGCAATGGCTCGTGTTGACCATTGCCACGTTGGACGTGAGCCTCTCCCTGTAGTCCAGATAGCAAACTGGACACCGCACATTCCACCACTGGTGCGGCTGCGCGCGTTTCGCCCGATCTACGTTTAGGGTCTCCATGCTGCTCAAAGTGTCGCTCACACCGTAATCAATTGAGCTTTGCCTGGAGGTTGAGCAGAGCCAGTGCTGCGGGATGATAGCTTGGCTCCATCATCAGAGCTGTGTAGTATTCGTCAATTGCGCGAATCCAGTCTCCCTGTCGCTCGTAGAGGCGGCCGAGATTGTAGTGCGCATAGTGTGGCGTTGTATAGCGTGGGGCCGCAAGTGCCCGGTGGAACCAGTGCTCTGCCTCGTCGAAGCGACGGAGCTCCATCAAGTACACCCCGATGTCATTGTACGGGTTGCCGTAGTGAGGATCGAGTTCGATTGCGCGAAGGCACTCAGCGATTGCCGCGCGATAGCGTCCCAGCGAAGAGTACGCCCAGCCCAAGAATGTATGCGCTTCTGGGGTTGGATGCAGGGTAATGCTCTCGCGGTAGAGTTCGATTGCTTCTGCAATACGCCCATCGCGATGGAGGCGGTACGCGTGGTTGCAGATTTCGAGTGCACGTGTCTGCTCAGCATGGGCGGAGAAGTGTTGCTCCATCGGTGCGTGGTAGGAAAACGTTCGACATCGAGGAGCGCATCCATTCGATGGTGTGATCCCGCTGGAAACCCATCCACTGGTCCTTCGCTGCAGCTTCGCTCGCCGCAGGGAGCGCCGTCAGCCCATCCATTGGTCAGTCGAAGAACGACCAGCCGACGCTCAGCGTTATATGTCGGTCAAATTGCGGGAAAGTTGAGAGCGTTGCATAGTATGCTGAGAGAACATTTCCCATCGCAAGCTTCACGTTCGCATTCCCAAGCTGCGCCCACAGCATCACCGTCCCACCATCAGTCGCCGCTGGCAGCGGAATCTCCGTTGGTAGAAAACCCCACGATTGCGGAATGAACCGATCGGCGAAGACTTGTGTTCTGGCTCGGAGGAATAGCTCCCCACCGATCCGGTTGCGCCCGATGCGATGCTCGTAGCCGAGCGAGATTGCTGCGTAGAGGAATGGAAGCTCACGTGCACCAGTGAAGGAAAAAACAAGATGCGGGCGAAGCTGAAACCGACCAATCCTCCAGAGCGTCTCGACCGTCAGACCGCTCCGGTGCATCGGTGAAGCCACCACACCAGACGTTGCGATGACGGTATCCCCTCGCGCAATCGGCTCTGCAACGATCGGATTGTCGTAGCGACGCCAATACCCCGTGGCTGCCACACGGACAGCTGTATCGAACGCTGTCTCCAGCCGGACCATCAACAGCCACGCACGCTCTGGTGGCAGCAACCCTTCCACGAGAGAAGGGATCCGGACTGTCCTGCTCCCATCGAACGTCAGTGCAAACGCGCTATCTCCAACACGCACCGCCGCGCCAGCGATCGGCAAGAGCACCCCACGAGCAAAAAGCAGCCGCACACCACCTCGGAGGAGAAAAGGCGATGCGTCCCAGCGAACGTACCCAAAACCTGCACCCTGGAAACGATCACTCCCAGCAAGCGCAGCAGTGTAATCGGAGCGTCCCGCAGTAACTGCACTCGCTTCAGCACCTGCGAATGCGATAAGCTGTGAATCGAGTCGCTCTTCCCAGCGCACAAATGCTGTGACTGCGTCGTTTCGCCACAGAACGTGCGTCGAGGAATCCACCCCGATCGCAAGCGCTGGCGCGCGGTAGAGATTCCACTGCTCAAGCTGAAGGGCTATACCAGCACTTGCTACACGATGTGGCGAGAGCTGATAGGTCGCCAAGAGTGCAACGTCATGACGGAAGAGTCGCTCATCGAGCCTGGAATAGAACACTTGTGCAGTTCGCTCGTTTGTCGGGTCATCGCTGATGGTCGGATCAACACCACCGTTGGTGCCAAGCCCCCAATTTGCGAAGCGATGGACGATCGAGAAATTGAGCACCGGCGAAACGTTCCAGCGCAGGAGCGCACGGGTATTCCAGACATCGAGCCATTGGTTAGGATAGCGACCTGGCGTGACCATCCGGCGGAAGCCGAGCGTTGCATTGACGTTGCGCGCAACGTTCTGCGAGAGCACACCATCGGTCGCGAGAAAATCGTACGCTGATTGGCAGTACCAAACTCGAGTGTAGGGAGTGCGCGTATCATACCACGGCTGCTGAAACCAGTACGCTGTTCCGGAGCTCGCGCCAGCGAGAATCGCTGCATCGCTGCCGATGAGCAGATCCATCCGCTCCATAAACTCTGGGCTCATCATGGCTGGAGGAACGATGCCCACCGCCGCGCTCGCCATCGGCACACCATCAGCACGCACAGCAAGGTCACGCAGGCGTTCACCGAAGAGGAGCGGCACATTCCAATCGCCGATCGCACCTGTCGAGAGCGTGTATGAAGCGGTCCGCCAATCGAGCACATCCTCGAGCGTTCGGTAGGGAAGCCCAGCGATCGCATCGCGAGTGAACGTCCGATAGACATCGAGCTTGCCAAGTGCCGAGACCGCGCCATGGAATGGAAGCGGTTGCACCAATGAATCAGCGGTGCTTGAATCCGATACCATCGGAGCTGCAATCGCGCCAGCAAACGCAAGGATGAGCAAAGCAAGGATGCACATCCTCAGCCTCCTTCCACGGGAAGGGCAGTATCGCTCCTCGGAGGCTGTGGCTGTGCAAAGCCAAGCTGGAGCCACCAGATCCGCCCGCGCAGCATCACATCGGCTGCCTGGTAGAGAGCGCTATCGAGTTCAGCATTGCCCCTGCGCTCGGCGTATGGCTGCAAGCAACGAGCTACCCACAACAGCGGCGGGGGGATGCTGTCGCGATAGAGCGTAAGTGCAACGTCACGATAGAACCAAAAGCGTTCGATACTCCAGCCGTAGCGGTTGAGCTCGGTTGCAAGACGTCGCTCCACACGACGTCGCAACAGCTCCGCACGCTCACAGCTTGTATCGTGGTTGTCATGCTCTGAGCGTAGAGCATCAATGCAGCTATCGCAGATTGCAGCAAACACTACCACGTCGCCAAGCGTGGGGTGCGCTGGAGTGATTTCGCTGTGACGGAATACTCGCTCTTGAAGCGGAACACGCTGCTTCTCGGAGGCAATCATCAACGGCCGGAGAGCGTCGCGAAGCCACAGCAGTGCAACGAGCGTTCCTCCAAGAAGGACAAAGAGCACAATCGCGACGACATTTCGAAAGTACCCCCTGCCTACTCCCCACCAGCGCACTGGTCTTACTCGACTGATTGTGGTACCGATGACTGCTCGGCAAAGAGTGCATCGACGAATGCGATCGCATCGAATGGCTGCAGATCGTCAATGCGCTCGCCCACGCCAATGTAGCGGACAGGTAGCTGAAACTCTTCAGCAATCGCGAGCACGACACCACCCTTGGCGGTGCCATCGAGCTTGGTGACGATCAGTCCCGACAGTGGCGCGACCTTGGCAAACTCCCGCGCTTGCACGATGGCGTTCTGCCCCGTTGTTGCATCGAGGACAAGCCAGACGTCGTGGGGAGCATCCGGAACAAGTTTTTTGAGGACGCGTGAGATCTTCTCCAGTTCCTGCATCAGTCCACCTTTGGTATGGAGCCGCCCGGCAGTATCAATCACGCAAACATCCATCCCCCGGGCAATTGCTGCATTGAGCGTATCGTAGGCGACAGCTGCCGGATCAGCGCCGCGTTGCTGCTGCACGATTTCGACTCCTGCACGTGCTGCCCACATTGCCAGTTGCTCATTGGCTGCGGCTCGAAATGTATCCGCTGCTCCGATGATGACACGTTTGCCTTCGCGCTGGAAGTTATAGGCAAGCTTGCCGACGGTCGTTGTTTTCCCTACACCATTGACGCCGACTACCATCACGACATACGGCTTGGGAAGCTCTCCATACCGCGGTGAGCGTTCACTGATGGCAAGTAGTCGCTCAGCGATTTCAGCTTTGAGTGCATCGAGAACAGCATCGGGATCATCAGTGGCATTCCGACGCCAGCGTTGGCGCAGTCCGTCAAGAATGCGCTCGGTAGTTCGCACCCCGACATCGGCAAGCAGCAACGCCTCTTCCAACTCGGCAAGGAGTGCATTATCGAGTGTGCGCCCTCGGACGAGCGAAGCCAGCCGTCCAAATACTGCCGACCGCGTTTTGGCAAGTCCTTCTTTGAGGCGATCGAACGAGAGCGTATCGCCTACTTTCTGCGCTACAGTTTGAACTTTCGCTTTGAGGCTATCGAAGAATCCCATCGGTGTGAGTCAATCTCGGTGATTCCACGTGTTGCGTTCAAGGACGAAGAGCACGTCGAAGACGTGCAGCATAGACAACAAGCGACCAGAGCAGCAGCACACTGCTTGCCCCCGCAAGTCCAGCGAGCACAGCACTTGGCACTCCTGCGATCGCCGCCAGGAGCACAACACCGATACTGGTTGCTGCCGCTTTGCCGATCGGTAGTGATGGCGGAATAGCACCGATTCGCCGCCGGAGCACAAAACCGCCAACAACGATAAGCAGATCTCGTCCGATGACAGCAGCGACGTACCACAACGGAATCATCTGGCGCACGAGCAACGCTAGCGCCACTGATGCCGCAAGTACCTTGTCAGCCAGCGGATCGAGCAATCGTCCAAGCTCCGATTCGGCGCTCTGTTGGCGGGCGATCATGCCATCGAGCGCATCGCTTACCAATGCAGCAAAACCGAAACTAAATGCAAGGACTCGCTCATCGCGAGTGATCGCCCAGACGAGCGGAATCGTCAGCGCCAGTCGCAGGCTCGAGAGAATGTTCGGCAGGTGTCGCATCCCGGTTCTGCAGTTGTGAGCGGTACCATTCTGCCGTGTGCACGATGCCCTGTTCGAAAGTTGTGCTCGGCAGCCAGCCTATCGCTTGCTGAATTCGTCGTGAAGAAAGCGCCACGTGCGCCTGCTCACGTCGCGGTGGACCAAAGATTGGCGCATAGGGAGCGCCGAGCGTGCGTGCGACCTGTGCGTACACATCGAGGACACTCCGCTGCTGGCCTGTGCCAACGTTGTACACACCCTGGATCGGCTGTTCGAGCACGTGGCAATTGAGGTCGGCAACATCGCCGACATAGACGTAATCGCGCGTATGTGAGCCATCACCGAAAATCACAGGCTGCTGACCCTCGTGCAAACGCTCGATGCAAACTGCGACCAAGTTGCCTTCGCCATAGACTTGCTGGCGTGGGCCATAGACGTTCCCATACCGCAGAATGACGCACCGCAACGAAGGGTACTGCGTGGCATACATCTGGACGTACAGTTCTGCAGCAAGTTTTGAGGTGCCGTATGGATCGCTTGGGCCGAGTGGATGAGTTTCTTCAAACGGCAAATTCCCGCTGTCGGCATAGACTGCGCACGTGGAGATGAAGATGAACGTCCGCACGTTGCTTTCGACCGCAGCCTGCAGAAGGTTGAGCGTTCCGACCACGTTGACCTCCGCATACTCGACCGGACGGCGGAACGACTCTGGAACCTTGATGAGCGCAGCGTGGTGATTGATTGCATCGAAACGTTCGGACGCAAGGAACTCTGCCAGACAGGGGGAGCGAATGTCCATCTCCACAACGCGGATGCCACGGGAGACGTTCTCTCGCCGGCCTGTCACGAACGAATCGAGCACAACGACCTCGTGTCCACGTGCGCAGTAGGCCTCGACAACGTGCGAACCGATGAACCCAGCGCCACCAGTGATGAGCACTTTCATGGGCTGTCCTCCATGAGCTGCTGTCGCCGCAGTGCGCGTGCACCAATATCGGTGCGATAATACATCCCTTCGAACCGAATCGCTGCGAGTGCGCGGTAGCACTGATCGATCGCCGCAGCGAGCGTATCGGCATGGGATGTTACATTCAGCACACGGCCACCTGCAGTGATGAGTCTTCCGTGCTCATCAAGTGCAGTGCCAGCATGGTAAATGCGGGCGTGTTGGCGTGCTTGGTCAATCCCCGTAATCGGGAAGCCTGTGTGATAGGCACCAGGGTACCCCTTGCTGGCAAGAACAACTGTGCAACTATAGCCGTCTGCAACAGTCTCGAGAGCGCTGCGCTCGAGGCGTCCACGCGCCGCGCTATAGAGCAGCCGTGCGAAATCGCCGCGGAAAACTTCCAAGACCGATTGCGTTTCAGGATCGCCGAAGCGAACGTTGTACTCGACCACATATGGTTTCCCATCGGAAATCATCACGCCCACGTAGAGACACCCAACGAACGGTGCGTTCTCAGAAATCATCCCTTGGAGCGTCGGCACAACAATTTGCTCCTCGATTGTTTGGAGTAACTCCGGGCGGAGGAGTGGCGCTGGTGCATATGCTCCCATGCCGCCAGTGTTCGGACCGCGATCGCCGTCGTAGAGCCGCTTGTGATCCTGTGCTGGTGCGAGGAGCACGTAGTCGTTGCCATCGCAGATAGCAAAGACCGATGCTTCTTCACCTGGGAGAAATTCTTCGATCACGACACGCTTGCCCGCTTGGCCGTATGCTCCGCCGAACATCCGCTCCAGCGCTCCGAGCGCTTCCTGATAGCTCGCTGCAACAACGACTCCTTTCCCCGCCGCTAATCCATCTGCTTTGAGGACGATCGGCAGTGGATGCTGCTCAATGTACTCCCGCGCTTGGTCAGCATCGTCGGCGGTAAAGCTTGCCCACCGCGCTGTCGGGATACTGTAGCGCTGCATAAAGCGCTTTGCGTACCACTTCGATGACTCGAGCCGTGCAGCCGCTTGGGAAGGACCGAACACAGGAATTTCTTTGAGTCGTAGCACGTCCGCAATCCCTGCAGCAAGCGGTGCTTCCGGGCCGATTACAACGAGGTCGATGCTGTATTCATGGCAATACTCCGCAATTGCACGCCCATCGAGTGGATCGGAGAGTGGTGCGTTCTGCGCATACTCGAAAATGCCTGGATTCCCAGGAAACGCCCATACCTGCGGACGCGAATCTGACACTGCAAGCGCACGAACGATCGCATGTTCTCTCCCACCGGAGCCTATGACTAGCGTACGCATCGGAGCGACCTAAAATGGCACATCGTCGCTGGAGTCAAAGGAGCTGGAAAAATCGTGCCCCTTCGGTGCATCCTTGAGTGGCTCGATCTTCCATGCATCGAGGCTGGTAAAGTAGAGCGGCTCGCCATCCTTTCCTTGGACTTCACGTCCGGAGATAGAAAACGTTACCTTCAGCTCCACGCCGAGCTCGTAGCCTTCGATGAGGGTGCAGCGATCTTGCTTGAGCGTGAATTTGACCAGTTGGACGTACATCCCATCCTGGACGCTCAAGATGAACTCACGTTTGCGAAAGCGCTCGGTTACCTGTTGCTCGGGGAAAACTTTGTAGAGTGTACCAACTGCTTCGTAGGGCATAGTCACACCGTTCGATTAGTCGTGTGGGTTCCATTGTTCAACGAGCTGCGGGAACTCGGTCAGCACCGCATCGAGTTGCTCAACATCCCGCGCACCCGCTGTTGCAAGCGTCGGGCGGCCACCGCCTTTGCCACCAAGACGGGCTGCAACGGTGCTAACAAGTTTGCCCGCATGGTAGCGTGAGGCCAAATCATCGGTCACTGCACAGACAAGCTGAAGCTTCCCATCGAGCTGCGCCGCAAGCAACCCTATCCCCCCCTGCATAAGCCGCTGCCGTAGTGCCTCGGCAATCAGCCGCAAGTGCTCTGGTGATTGGGCCGGAACAGTTCCTGTCACAACTCGCACGCCACCAACGATCCGCGCAGCGTTCAAAAGGTGTGGCATAAGCTCCGCGACCACTTGTTCAAAGCGGAGCCTGTCGAGCTGGCGTTCGAGGCTGTGGTAGCGTTCGGTAAGCTGCGCATGATCTGCTGCTTTCTCTTGGTAGGCTGCGCGCAGGTGCTCGATGTACCCCACAAGGCCCCAACCGGTCACTGCCTCGATCCGGCGTACCCCTGCAGCGATGGCAGATTCATCAGTGAGTGCAAACAGGCCGATCTCACTCGTATTGTGCACGTGCGTACCACCGCAAAACTCAACGGAAAACTTCTCATCCACGACGACCACGCGGACGATATCCCCGTACTTATCACCGAAGAACATCTTCACACCCGGAATCTGCCGTGCCTGCTCGATCGGCAGAATGCGCGTTTCGACGTCTACCCGCTCGAGAATTTTCTCATTGACAATCTGCTCGATCTGCTGCATCTGGTCTGGGGTGACTTTCCCAAAGTGGGAAAAGTCGAAACGCAAACGATCTGGAGCAACGAGAGAACCGCTCTGTTTGACGTGATCACCCAAGACGCGACGCAGCGCTTCGTGGACCAAGTGCGTTGCCGTATGGTTACGTTGGATACTCCAGCGGCGCTCTGCATCTACACGTGCACGTGCACTGCTACCCCGCAGGGATAGCGGCACAGGACGGTCGCAGATATGTACTATCGCATTCCCAACGCGCTGCACGTCGCCAACGACGAACGTTTCGCCCTCGACCTCGATCGTGCCTGTATCACTGACCTGCCCACCAGACTCGACGTAGAACGGCGTCGCAGCGAGCACTACTGCATTCCCCTCCACCGCAACGATGCGACTTTCACATTCGAGAGTATCGTAGCCAACAAATTCGCTCTCTGCCTCGAGCGTTCGCACGACGACCTCTGCAGAGTAACGCTTCTGTGCTTGGCGTGACCGCTCGCGTTGCTCTGCCATAAGCCGCTCAAATCCAGCATGATCAACAGCGAGTCCTTCCTCGCGTGCCATCAACTCCGTCAAGTCGAGCGGAAAGCCAAAAGAATCGTAGAGCAGAAATGCATCCTCGCCACTGATAACTTGCTCACCGCGTGCTTTCGCCCGCGCAGCGATCGTTGCAAAGCGCTCCAATCCCCGATCGAGCGTCGCCAGGAACATCTCCTCTTCTGCACGGATGACGCGCTCGATCGTTGGACGATGCTCGCGCACCTCGGGGAATGCCGTGCCCATGATCTCCGCCAGCACTTCCACCAAACGGTAGAGCGCAGGTTGCTCGAACCCAAGGTTGCGCCCGTAGCGCACTGCGCGTCGGAGAATGCGACGCAGAACGTACCCACGACCTTCGTTGCCTGGTAGGGCACCATCAGCAATTGCAAAGGAAAGTGCGCGGACATGGTCTGCCATTACTCGCATCGCTACGCCGATCGGTGACCCGAGGTCTTGCTCGTAGCGTTTGCCGGAAAGCTCCTCTAACCGTGCAATGAGCGGAGTGAAGAGATCAGTGTCGTAATTGGACTGCTTTCCCTGGAGCACTGCAGTGATGCGCTCCAGCCCCATACCGGTATCGACGTGCTTGCGTGGGAGCTCCTCAAGTGTGCCATCAGCAGTTCGGTTGTACTGGATAAAGACGTTGTTCCAAATCTCAATGACCTGCTGCGTCCCTGCATTGACAAGCGAGCGTCCGCTGTAATCAGGTGTGCGGTCGTAGTGAATTTCTGTACACGGCCCGCACGGACCCGTCTCTCCCATTTCCCAGAAGTTGTCTTTATCGCCGAAACGGAGGATGCGATCGCCTGGCAGATGACGACGCCAAAGCTCGAACGACTCATCATCGGTATGGTGGACCGTTGCGAAGAGTCGCTCCGGCGGCAACTGCCAGACGCTTGTGAGTAATTCCCACGCCCAGGCAATCGCTTCTGCCTTGTAGTAGTCTCCGAACGACCAATTGCCCAGCATCTCGAAGAAGGTGTGATGGTAGGTATCGTAGCCGACTTCTTCGAGGTCGTTGTGTTTCCCGCTGACACGGATGCACTTCTGCGTGTTGACCGCACGCGTGTAGTCGCGCGTTCCCGAGCCGAGGAAGACGTCTTTGAATTGGTTCATCCCGGCATTGGTAAACAGCAGCGTCGGATCGCCATGCGGAATCACCGGACTGCTCGGCACAATTCGATGGCCGCGTGCAGCAAAAAACTCAAGGAAGGACGATCGAACGTCATCAGCGCGCATTCTCGGAGCGTCTGCGTTAGTGTGGAACAGCACTGGCAATATCGAAGAGCCGTGGCAGCGCCATTTCCCAGACTGCGCGGAGTTCAGCAAGACTCCACTGCCCGACGTGCTCGATTGCCAACCGATCGCCACCAGTTGTCCCCAGCCGATGATAGGGCACACCAGCACCCATCATGAGCTGTTCGAAACGGTCGGTATCACCTGGATCAACGGTGACGATAACGCGCGACTGCGCTTCGCCGAAAAGATGCCCGAGTGTAGCTGGGAATGGCAGCTCGACCGTCGCGCCAACGCCGCCGACAATTGCTGCTTCTGCAAGTGCGACTGCAAGGCCACCTTCTGCAGTATCATGCGCGGAGCGAACAAGCCGCTTGCGGATTGCTTGCAAAAGTGCGCGTTGTAATTGCACTTCGTACTGAGCATCGAAGGGAGGCGCAGCGCCGAGCAGCTCTCCTTGGAGCATAACAACGAGCTCGCTTCCATCGAGCCGATCGCTGTGCCAGCCGACGAGGTACACAACATCGCCGTCGCGCTCGAAACCCGAAGGGGTGATATGCTCGAGCGACTCAATGATGCCGAGCATACCGATCGTCGGTGTCGGATAGATTGCGTTGTGTTGCGATTGGTTGTAGAAGCTCACGTTCCCGCCCGTCACCGGTGTATCGAGAAGGCGGCACATCTGCCCCATGCCGAGCACCGCTTGACGAAATTGCCAGTAGACTTCCGGATCGTACGGATCGCCGAAGTTGAGGCAGTTCGTGATCGCGACAGGCTGCGCTCCTGCACACACGCAATTCCGTGCTGCTTCCGCCACTGCAATCATCGCACCGACGAAGGGATCGAGATAGACGTAGCGGCTATTGCAATCGGTCGAGAGCGCAAGCGCTTTCCCAGGCACTTCTTTGAGCCGAACGATTGCAGCGTCGCACGAACGCTCGATGGTGTTCGTGCCGACATGCCGGTCATACTGCTCGTAAATCCAGCGTTTACTGGCAATCGTCGGCCGAGCCAGAAGCTCCAGAAGGAGTGCTCCCGCTGATCGCCCGGCGTTCTGCCGTTCGAATGCTGCGTGATCGAAACTGCGCGTATGGGCAAGGTATGCTGCCTCCTTCCACTGGCGCTCATAGACGGGCGCTCCACCACCGACGACGAGGGCATCCGCTGGCACGCACGCCACGCACTGACCGTGGCGCCAGAAGCGGAGCATACCGTCACCGGTGACAACGCCAATCTGCACAATCGGGACGTCCCACTTCTGGCAGATGCGCTCAGCCAGTGCCTCTTTCCCCCGCTCGATGACAACGAGCATACGCTCTTGCGACTCGCTGAGCAGAATTTCGTAGGCGCTCATATCTTCTTCGCGTAGCGGAACGCGATCGAGGTCAACGTCCATCCCCACGCCACCTTTTGCGCTCATTTCGCTTGTCGAACAAGTGATGCCCGCCGCCCCCATGTCCTGCATTCCTACCACGCAGCCCGATTCGATCAATTCGAGTGCAGCTTCGAGCAGGAGCTTTTCGGCGAACGGATCGCCCACCTGCACCGTCGGACGCATATCGGCACTCGACTCATCGAACTGGCGCGAGGCAAGCAGTGACGCGCCGTGGATGCCATCGCGTCCGGTGCTCGACCCCATGAGCATCACCGGATTCCCAACACCGTACGCCCTCGAGGAAACAACCCTGTCCGTGCGAACGATCCCAACTGCCATCGCGTTGACGAGCGGATTGTCGTTGTAGCATCGGTCAAAGTACACCTCTCCCCCCACAGTGGGCACACCGAAGGAATTGCCGTAATCGCCGATACCGCGAACGACACCATTGACCAAGTAGCGTGTGCGCCGATCGCTTGGATCGCCAAAGCGGAGTGAATTGAGCGCTGCGATCGGACGCGCGCCCATCGTGAAAATATCCCGCAGTATCCCTCCGACACCTGTCGCTGCCCCCTGGTACGGCTCAACAGCCGATGGGTGATTATGCGATTCAATCTTGAATGCGACCGCCCAGCCTCCGCCGAGATCAACAAGCCCAGCGTTTTCTTTGCCAGCTTCGACGAGCAACCGTCCGCCACTGCGGGGAAGTGTCTTCAGCAGTAACAACGAGTTCTTGTACGAGCAATGCTCGCTCCACATGACACTGAACATCCCAAGCTCGGTATACGTCGGCACTCGACCGAGTAGATCGAGAATTCGGGCATACTCTTCAGCGGTCAGCCCCAGCTCCAGTGCCAGCGATTCCGAAACGGGGATGTCGGTTTCCAGTTCGATACCCGTCGTCTCCGGGTGTGAATTCATCGAACGCATTAGGATGAGACTGCACCATGCTGCCAGAGAGCAGCGGTGCAAAAATACCGCAGCTTCGTTCTAGTACGCCGATTGCTTGAGGAACTCGTCTTTCGTCAGCAGTGCAACCGGTTGCTGGCCGTAGCGGGCAAGCTGGCGGTTGAGGTCAGCAAGGGTCGAACCTGCAACGGATTCAACCCACCGGCCAGCACCCTCAATCTGGGAAAGGTATTGGCCGATGAGCCGTTCCTGCTCGTCAGTCGGAGAGCCAGGATAGTTGGCGATGGCACTGTAGAGATCGGCGAGTTTTTCCCGTAGCTGCGGCTCGGTATCTGCAAAGAGCGATGCTTTCCGCGCCACGAGCGTATAGTATGCTGAATCGAGTGTGCCGGCAAGCTGCATGATCTTCCCCGCAAGTGCTGAATCTCCGACAGCGCGTGCACGTTGCGAAAGCGTATCGCGAAGCACAAGGATTTGCTCAACAACGAACGCCAACTCCTCGATGCCACGATAGAGCCGCATAAGGGCGCTGAAATTCGCTCGGCGCTCGGCAAGGCTGAGGCCGGCACTGGTATCGTGGAGAATGACTAGACGGCTGGTTGCAACGCGATTGCCTTCGACAACGCGTACCGTGTACACGCCGGGCAGCACCGTCGGCCCGAACGCCCCGCCTCCAGGATTCGGTGACCGCGCCACTCGCGGTGGATTCATCCGCATGCCCCACCCAATCCGGTTGATGCCTTTGCGCTTTCCAGGCGGAATCGTTGCAATCACCGCACCGCTGGAGTCGAGGATCTCAACTTGCATAGAACCGATGAGGTGCCGTCCGCGGAGGTAGTAGGCAACCAGCGCATCAGTGCTCGGCGAAGGCGCAACAAATTCATCCGAGCCACTGAATTCCTGAAAGCCGCTCTCGAACCGCTGGACGGTTGGCCGTGACGGTAGTACGACCATGGGACTATCGAGAAGCTCCGGACGCATTGCGCGGAGCGGTGTGATGTCATCAACCACATAGACGCCACGTCCGTGTGTTGCAACAATGAGGTCGTGCTCTCGCGGGTGAATTTGAATGTCTCGGACGGGCGTGGCAGGTATCCCTTTGTAGCGCGCAAATGAATTGCCTCCATCGAGAGAAACATAGAGCCCCAGTTCGGTGCCAAGGAAGAGCAGATTAGGATTGACCAGATCTTGGCGAATCACATGCGCAAAACCACGCACACTATCAGTTCGCAAGCGCGTCCACGTCTTACCCAAATCCGTTGTGCGATAGACGTACGGCGTCATGTCACCACGGGTGTGATTGTCGAACGTCACAAAGCATGTTTGGCGATCATGTGTGCTGGGTTCGACGCAGCTGACCCACGTCCCGCGCGGTAGCGAACGGGGCAGCCACTGCACGCAATTGGTCCACGTTTTGCCGCCGTCAGTTGTTCGCTGGAGATTGCCATCATCGGTGCCGACCCATATGAGGCGCTCATCGAGCGGAGAATCTGCAATTGTGTAGATCGTGCAGTGATTTTCAGCGCTTGTGTTATCGCGCGTTACTCCGCCGCTTTCCTGCGGGTCGTACTTGGTGGAATCGTTCGTCGTCAAATCTGGTGAAAGGCGCTGCCAAGTTGCGCCGTGATCGGTTGAGCGGTAGAGGTACTGCGCTCCGATGTAGAGGTATCGCGGGTTTGCATTGCTGAGCACAATCGGCGTATTCCAATTGAAGCGGAGCTTGGGCATGCCCACCTCTGCACGTGGCTGGATCGAGCGTGTCTCATTGGTGCGGAGATTGCGACGAACCGCATCTCCACCCTGCGACTCAAAGTAAATGAACTCCGGACGGTTTCGATCGCGAACGACCGCAAAGCCATCCCCCCATCCGGTTGATTTCCACTCGCAATTGCCGATAGCACCTCCCCGGACGCGGTGCGGTACTATCCAGGATCCATTGTCCTGCAGTCCGCCCATGATGTTGTATGGGTCGTCGAGGTCGTAGCTGATGCGGTAGAACTGTGCCAAGGGGAGCGAACGGAACATTCGCCAGGAGCGTCCACGGTCGAAACTTTCATAAACTCCGCCATCGGTACCGAGCAGGAGATGTTGCGGGTTGGTTGGATCAATCCAGAGTGCATGGTGATCGGGATGGAGTGCACCGCCGTACGAGAACGCGTTGAAGGTCTTGCCGCCATCCTCGCTCGTGGCAAACTGGAACGTCAGCCGATAGACGCGATCTGGATCGTAGGGGTCCACTG
>RFIK01000104.1 GCA_003695605.1 Chlorobiota bacterium | reverse complement strand
GATCGAGACGGAGTAAAAATTGCGCACGTTGTTGGCAATGAAGTATTCCTGGACATCTCCCATCATGCGGAGCGCGAACTCGGTCGAGAAAATGCACGTGTTTTGTGCCTGGTCTTCTTTGAGGATGTCTGCTTGGACAGTTCCGCGGACGGTTTCGAGCGCACGGCGTTTGCATTCAGCGTAGATGTCTGCCGGGAGGACCTCGTCGCCGCGCACGCCGAGCAGAAGAAGGCCAAGTCCGTTGTGCCCTTGTGGAAGTTCGCCGGCTGCAGCGCCGGCAGCGATGTTACGGTACACGGGACGGGGCAGGCCAAGCGAGCGGTAGAGCTGTTCGATGCGGCGTTCAACTTGTTCGGTAAGCCTTTGTTCGCGAATGTACTTTTCGCACTCTTGGTCAATGGCAGCGTTGAGGAAGAACGCTAAAATCATCGGCGCAGGGCCGTTGATTGTCATTGAGACCGATGTTGTCGGCGCGCAGAGATCGAAGCCGGAGTAGAGTTTTTTGGCATCGTCAATTGTGGCGACACTGACGCCGGCGTTCCCGATTTTCCCGTAGATATCCGGCCGGCGATCGGGATCTTCGCCGTAGAGGGTGACCGAGTCGAACGCTGTTGAAAGTCGTGCGGCAGGCATCCCGTAGGAGAGGTAGTGGAAGCGCTTGTTCGTGCGTTCGGGGCCGCCTTCTCCGGCGAACATCCGCGTGGGGTCTTCGTTCTGACGTTTGAAAGGGTAGACGCCCGCAGTGTAAGGGAATTTGCCGGGGAAATTCTCCTGCATCGCCCAGCGGACTATGTCGCCCCAATCGTGGAATCGTGGTGTAGCGATTTTGGGAATTTTCAGACGCGACAGTGATTCGTGGTGATTACGGACGTGGATCTCTCGTCCACGGACAGTGTACACGTAGTCCTCCCCTTGGTACGCGGCGAGTTCCTCCCTCCAGCGTTCGAGGAGTCGGCGAACGTCGGGTTCGAGCTGCGCAAGGAGGCGCTCGTATTCTGCATGGAGCGCATCGTAGGCAGCGGCGCGACTGCTGCTCATTTGGTGACCGTTGACGTGCGGAGGGGATAGAGTCAGAGTTTCGAATTCTGCCATTGCTGAACCGGAGACGGTATCACCGTGCTACAAACTTACTTTCAGCACAACTGAAGACGAATCACCTGCCTGTGGAATGTTCGGCAGCAGAGTGGGCAAGAGGGTCCAGTGTATCGGGTGGCGACTACGACTGCGAAAGGGGGAAGGGATTCTCCTCAAGGTAGCGACGTGCCGCCAGCAGTACATCGAGCACCCGAGGGAAATCCTCCTCAAAAATCAAGACGCGATGGCGCTCGTGGCCTGGACCTTGCGACTCGATCAAGAGTACCATACGCTGATGCCCTTGGGTCGGCTCGATGTCAACAAAGTAAGTACGTTTCCCAGCTCGCACCATTTGGGAAAACAGTGTTGGTCGCTTCTTCTCCATCGGGACCTCCGACTACGTGTATAAATCATCATGGATCTGTGGTTTAGCCACCAATCGTCACTGTGGGGCATCCACCAACGATAGTTCCACCGTGGGCGGTCAGGTCACCCATGCGTGCAGCAGGTTTGCCACCGATGAGAACGGTCATTGAGCCTTTAGCGAGCATATCCGGTGTCCCGGCACAGACGCAGATATCAGCTGCAGTTGCAGCAGGGAGCCCACCGATAAGCACTGTGGGGGCACCTGGTCCCGTGATGGGGCCGCCAACGTGCGGGTTCGGCCCGGGATCAACCATTGGACATGTGTGCATATCACTAATGCGAGCTGCTGGCGGCATCGTGCGTCTCTATCGTTCTATCCAGATACCAGTGGATCGCTGTGTTGAAGGAGGAAGCGTCTCGATGGGAACGCCATTGGCGTAGCGTACTTGTTCGACGATGTTGCCGAACGAATCGTACGTTGAACAGACCCCATCGAGCTGATCGTTGCTGAACATTAGCCGTTGAACAAGATTCCCAGCGTCGTCGAAAACTAGCGTTTCACCTGAGAGTTTGTCATTGGCGTACTGTTCGATTCGTTTGGGGCGTCCGTTTGGGGTATAGAGTCGCCGTTGTCCGTGGAGCATTCCGTTGCGGTATTCTGCGGTCATGAGTGTTGTGCCATTTGGAGCAAAGCATTCGAGCAACCCCTGTAGGCGGCCATTGGAATAGTGTGCACGTTGGACAAGATTGTGATTATGGAAAGTTTCTGCCGGGCCATCGAGCATACCGTTGACGTAGTTCATCTGTTGGATCACTTCGCCTGCGTCGTTGTACACAACCGCTACTCCATCGGGGGTTCCGTGGTTGTAGTGCATGCGAAGTCGGAGTTGCCCGTTCGGATGGTAATAGAGCGCCTGGCCGTGCGGCAGACCGTCAACGCACGGAATTTCTGCTTGGATTGTGCCATTCGGGTAGGTAGTCCGCTGGAGCTCTTCCATGGGAGAGCACACCTAGTTGATCATCACGATTGAGCCACGGACGGCGGTTTGTCCAGCAGAGCTTAGTTCCGCTTGTGCTGTACCAGATTGCTTGAGTGTTGATTGAGCGGTAACGTTGACGTTGAGTCCATTGATATCCACTCCGGTAGTCCCCTTGAGAGTAAGATTGGCTGTGGCTTCGATTGCTGAGTTCTGGAGCGATTTGATTGTCAAGTTTTTGTTGGTTTCAATGGAGATGTCGCCCCGGACGACAATCTTCAAGTTCCCATCAACGGTGAGGGTGTAGTCTTTTTTCACTTCGACAGTTGTGTTGGCGTTGTAGGTCTCGCTGTTATCATTGTCAACAGTCAGCGTTCGTTTGTTTTTGATGGTGAGCATTTCGTCATGGTTGATAGTTGTGGTTCGGTCGTTCTCGACGAGAGTATTCCAGTCTTTCTGGGCGTGGAGGTAGATTTCCTCGCTGTTTTTCGTATCCGTAAATCGCAGTTCGTTACCAGCGGAGCCGTTTGGTGTCGAACGTGTGAGGATCGTCGAGACATCCTTTTTGCCGGGCTGAGTATAGGGAGTTGGCTCAGCTGGATTGAAGATCGTTCCAATAACGATGGGTCGATCGGGATCACCATCGAGGAAGGCGACAACTGCTTCCATGCCTACACGGGGTATGAACATCGTTCCGTATCCGTTCCCTGCCCACAGCTGCGCGACAGGGATAAAGATGGAGTTAGCATCATCTTTATTGCCAGGATTCGAACAGGGGAAGAGTACTTTCACCCATCCGTGCTCATTGGTGTGGATTTCGTCGTTGCTCGATGGTGGGCCCACAACACGGCCGACCAAGTATCCATGGATGTGTGGCTTCGGCGTGCGTTGAGGAGGTCGGTAGGGATGCTGTTTCCGTTGGGCATGGAATTCATTCCAGTATTCCGTTTGAGTGCAGTGATGATGAACTTCCGTCAAAAAGTATGGTTGATTGAAGGCGGAAATGTCGTGTTCGGCAAGATCCACCAGATAACCTGCGGTGAGTGCGCGGACAGTGCTTTCGCCGCGGATGATGCTGGCGAGGGCTTCCCATTCCTGGGCGCGGACGTTAGCTGTTTGTTCTGCTACCCCGCGTGTTTCAAGGTTCGGCGGCGCGTGGTAGAACGATGTGCCGTTGATGGTGACTCCGTGAGAGAGGGGAGCATTACTTGTTATTGCTTGGGCGGTGAGGTGATTGTAGTTGCCAATAGCAACGCTTGCAGGTAGGTGGCGCTCGCTCCAGGTGAACCTATGACATTGTCGTTCCAGCACCGGGAGTTGCCAGACCATTCGGTGTGGGTCATTGCGAATCGCTGGTTCGAACCGGATTGTTTCGAACGATGGGATGTACTCACACGTTTGCACTGTATCGGATAGGTGCATGGTGCAACGTGTGCCATCGTGCGCGAAGTAGTAGAATATTCCCTCTTCCTCAAGGAGGCGCGAGAGAAAGTCGAGG
>RFIK01000103.1 GCA_003695605.1 Chlorobiota bacterium | reverse complement strand
GGAGCCAGCTTGCGCGGATTGATAGCTTGATTGGGCACTTCGGTCGTTTCGATACGCTCTACGTTCGTGACGGCCGGATTGATACACTCCGGAGCCAGCTTGCGCGGATTGATAGCTTGATTGGGCACTTCGGTCGTTTCGATACGCTCTACGTCCGCGACGGACGGATTGATACACTCCGCAGTTTGGTTGCACGCATTGATAGCTTGATCGGGCATTTCGGTCGTTTCGATACGCTCTACGTCCGCGACGGACGGATTGATACACTCAGCGTTTCGATCCTTCGAGCAGATTCGCTCATCATCACCCAACCCATCAAGATTTCAGTTCCGTTTGACTCGGTCAAGACAGGGACGAATCTTGGTCAAACACTCACGGTTGGGAACGGCTCACTTCTTGTGCCGAGCGGCACAGGGATTATCCGTGCCAATCAGTTTGTCGGCACCGGGTCAATGACGACTGCTGTGGACTTGGGAACAGCAGAAGTTGCGGGTGTTCTTCCCGTGGAGAAAGGCGGCACAGGGATAACTGCAGTGGGATCTGCAGGCTCTGTTGCCTACTCGAATGGGACGACGCTTGCGTTTACCTCGGCGGGTACAGCAGGGCAAGTTCTCATTTCCAACGGAGCTGCCCCACCAACGTGGCAGACACTGACGGCTGCATCACTCGGGGCATGGACGACGCTCGGCAACAGTGGTACAAATCCGGATGCACCGCAGTTCAATTTTCTCGGTACAACCGATAGCCGCGCTCTTGCAATTCGCACCAATAACACCGAGCGGATGCGTATCAAAGCCGATGGAAAGATTGCACTCGGTATTGGCACCAGTTCACCAGCAAGTAATGCATTCGGGACGGTGCAAATCTCTGATAATTCCACACAAGCCAATTACAGCGCGCTTGCAGTGTACTCAGTCGGAAGCGTTCCAGGTTCGGACGCATCCAGTACTGTGACGATGGCATTTCAAGCCTCTAAACAAGCGACATCCTATCTCAATATCGGTGGGTATCTTGTAAGTGCAGGCGGGACAAATAACTACGCACTTGTTGCAGGAGCAGGGGGGAACGTCTTCCTGGGGCAGGTGGACTCACTGACGCCGACACCGCTACGGAATACTCTGTTGCCAAATGGAAATCCCAATCGCACGTACGTCCATCATCTCAACATCTCCGGTGAGCTTGTTGCTTCGCAGCAGAGCGGAGGATTCGGACCAGGAGCTCCAGGCCAAGTACTCATTTCCCAAGGTTTGTCAGCAGCGCCGCAGTGGGCTTCCCCGGCGAGTGTCTTCGGCGGGACAACGTGGCTGCTTGGTGGCAATACACTCGGTACAGAGCAAGCATTAGGTGCGAAGGATAATGTCGCACTTCCCATCATCACAAACAACCAAGAGCGACTCCGTATTACCTCCGATGGTCGCATTGGAATTGGAACGAATACACCAAGCAATTCCGCAGTCGTTGAGATAGCGAGCACGTCGAAAGGATTTCTCCCACCGCGGATGACATCATCTGAACGGGATGCGATCACAAACCCTGCAAAGGGCTTACTCATATACGTTACGAGAGCGAGCGAGGAAGGGTACTGGTACTATGATGGGACACGTTGGCTTCCACTCATCAGCACTCTTTCTGCAAACTCGACACTGGTTACGCGCTACAAAACGAGTGATGAAAGCGTGACCAACTCGAATGTCTTGCAAGACGATGATCACCTATTCGCAACGTTAGGTTCTGGGCAGGTGTGGGAGGTTGAGGGCATGCTCGATTTTAGTTCGTCGTCGGCAACCCCTGGAGTCGCGTTTGGTTTAGCGGTTCCCATGGGCGCAAGCTTCAAACTCAGTTACCACAGCAACGACGGCTCTGCAACTGGCTTCCGTGCGGGTGTTCTCACCAGTGGTAGTGCGTCGGTCAGTGTTCCGGCTGGAGGTTCTGCGATTGTGTTCGTCCGCGACATTGTAGTCATGGGTAGTAACAGAGGAACGGTCCGTTTCCAGTGGGCGCAGAGCACCGCTGATGCTACACCAACGACTGCGCGAGTATATTTGTACCCGAAATTTACCCGGATACAGTAAGTTTCCCCCGTACAATAAAGCAGCGAGTTGCTGATGCCGATACTTCAGATTGCCATGAAAAAACTCCAAAACACAATGTTCCGAACATGCGTGTTTGCCATCGGCGTCGCATGTGCGTGTGTTCTTCCAGTGCATGCGCAGGTGATGACAAATAATGGCGGTATCATCACCGTAGCGCCACGTGCGGTGCTCCACATCAACGGTACTTATACAAGCGTTGCAAATGGAACGATGACCGCAGCCGATAGCGCTCGTCTGACGGTGAGTGGTTCACTTCATATCACATCGGGTCGAGTTGCGCTTGATGGCCGCTCTGTGGCAATTGTGGATAGCAATCTGACAATAGGTGGTTTTCCGTGTACCGTAGCCTATGGCTTTCTCGAACGGCGAGGTACAGGAACATTGACAGTAAAAGGGATGCTCATAAACGAAGGCTTAGTTACGTGCAGTGGCACGATTTACGTCTGGCGAGATTTTCTCAATCGCGGCTCCCTTAGCAACAGTGGACTTATCGAGGTGGGGCAGCCATGATCCAACGCGGAGTGTTCATCGCGCTCGCTCTGCTTATCACGAGCGCTACTGCACAGCATTTCCGAAATGATCCGTGTGGTCGCGTTACAAATACGGGCACGATTCGTCTCCGGACGGCGGGCGCTGAATTTCGCAACGACGCACCAACCGTACAGGTGACCAACGATGGTACCATCGAAATGGCAGCAATCGGGAATCTCTTCACCGGCAGCCGTCCGCTTGGAGCTACACCCCAAGACCGACTCGGCGGAACCGTCCTTTGGTCTGCCCTTGCCGATAATCAGCGTGTGCAAGCTCGCTGGTACAAGAATCTTTCCCTTGCGGGAGGACGCAAAACCATTAGTGATTCGGTGTTCGTTAGTGCAACGTATGCTATCGCCAATGGTACGGGCACTCGCTCGTATGAGGGAACATTCTACTACGACGGCACTCAGCAGCAGAACATCGTTCCCGAGAAAGGTGATAACGCCTACCGTAACCTGGTCTTGCTTGCCGGTGCACAGGGGCAACCCAAGCTGTTGCGTAGTGATACAGCAACGGTCCGTGGTTTCTTCCTCAACCACGCATCGAATATCGGTGGGGCAAGTGTTAGCAGTCGCGGCGTTCTCGATCTCCGCTCGGAAAGTCGTTCGGAATCTCCATTTGCTGTCATTGGCACAGGGAGCGCAATTTTAGTCACTGTACCGACAGCACGCCTTCTCATAGCGAACGCTTCGCAGCTCAATGTTGATGGTTCCGGCCATCTGGTCGTTTCGAGCACGTGGCAACCCGCGGCGTTGACCATTGACTCTGGTTCGACACTCCGTATCAGTGCAACGGGAACACCGGGGCGCTTTTCGTTGCTCGGTACAGCTGCGATGGATGTTGTGGGGACGTACCTCAATACCGCGTCATCGCTGCTCAATGCAACATATGAATGCGGCACGACGGTCCGCTATCGTGGATCCTATGCCAACCAAATCCTCCAGGCCACCGCTGCGGAGCCACTCCATCGCTACGGGATTCTCGAGACATCGGGTGGAAGCAAACGTGCCAACGGCGATGTGCACGTCGGCTGCGGACTGTTGATCAATACCGGCTCGACTCCCCATGCCATCTCGATGGGCGACTATACACTCACAGTTCACCATAGCGACACCGTGCTCACGCCGATTCGGTACGATTCGGCACTCGCTGATTGCCAGTCTGGGTCAGAGGTAATTGGGCGCTTCCGCCATGAAGGTCTCAAAGGCGCACTTGCATACGGGCAAGTGCTACCGTTCAACAATCGCTTTACGACGATTACTTTCACCGATACCGCAGGAATACCAAAGGACGTGATGCTCAACGTCCTTCCGAGGACTGCGCCGAACAGCTTCAACGCTGCAACGGACGTTCAACGCAAAATCACAATTGGGTACAGTTCGAGCATAGGGCAGCCGGCATGGTCTGCGACACTGCGGGCAGGATTTCGGTTGGAGGAGTCGCGCGGTCTATCCGGGCTGGCACGGCTTGCCGGATTGCGAACCTACAACGCACCACGTTTTGCAACGCCAAATCGCATCGGCCGCAACTATAGACGGCAGCTCGACACTACGTGCGAGTTCCTCTGGGTAGAGGCACGCGGTATCACGCCAGCTGGGCCTGATGGCTTGCTCGATGGAAGCGACCTTCTACTCCGTGCAGCTCCAGCACGCGTGATTACTGCTCGCGATGGTCGGTGGTCGAATCCTCGCACGTGGCTCGATGAAAGCGAGCCATTGCCATACGATACTGCCGTTGTGCTCCACAACGTGTGGGTTGGGTTTGTGCGTCCGGCCGCCAATGGCTGGGACGGTTACGCAGTCGCCGAACGCTATCCACACGCTCTTGCAGCACGTGTCATCGTTGACCACAGCATCAGCGATGCTGCACTGATTTTTGGTGCAGATTCGACCGTTCCCTCCGCCGATGGACTTTTCATCATCGGTGGGGCAAGCGACTATCTGGCGACGACACTTGGGCGCGGAGGCGAGCTTGAGATCATCGGCTGTGATACGCTGCGGTCACCTCGCGAGAGCCTCTCACGTGTCGACTTTGAACGTTTTGCTCGAATGACAACTGCTGCAGAGCCGAAAGAGCGTGGCTTGGTCATCTTCGCAGCGGAACCACGGCCGACCGTGCGGGTCAATACTCTTCGCAACACAGGTTGGATACAAAATGCTGGACGCTTACAAATCGGCGATGAATAAACGCAGCTGGATCGTAGCTCGTTGCATTGTCCTGATCGGCGCACTGTGGACGCCAATCAATGCGCAGCACGTGCTCGAGAATGCCAGCTGCGGTCGCATCGTCAACGCAGGGCGGATCGAGGTACGTGGCGCTCTTGAGAGCCACTCTGGCGGTACCATCGCCAACAGCAGCGGTGTAGTTACCATCACTGGCAATGCACGAATCGAACAATCTGCGCTCGATGGACGCACCGAATTTCTCGGTGACACAGCGAGTGCGGAGCAACGAGTGCCGCAGATTACCTACCAAGTGCTCTACTTCCGTGGACAAAGCCGCAAGCTGCTCGATACAGTAACGCAACGATCTCTTGTCAGTAGCGATACGCTCATCGTTGAGTCTCCAAGCGAACTCCTCATCGCCAGCAACTATCCCCTCATCGCTCGCGGCCGTGTCCATCACGATGGGATAGTCAATCGCGATGGCCGCTATGGAGCGATTATCCTGCAAGGCAGCGCCGAACAGCGCGTGTCCGGGCGCGGCTCGATGAGTGCTCTCGAGCTCGATAACCGTGCTGGCGCCTCTCTGGAGGATTCTGCTCAGATCAGTATTCGCCACACGTTGTACCTGCACCGAGGGCAGCTCCGGAACTCCGCGCTGGCAAACGTAGCCATTCAGCCCGGCTCTCTGGTTATCCGGACCGATTCTGCATCTGTTGTTGAGTTTCTCACCGCGCACGGTGGGTACTCCGTTCGGTATGATGGCACGTGGCCAATTCAAACGGGCAATGAGTTGCCCGCAAATGACAGTCTCCTTCGCTCACTTGTGGTGCGGAACCGTCGGGGCATCGTTCTCGATCGGCATGTAACCGTCAATGATTCGCTCTACTTGGAGCCGCAAGATGCTCCGACGTTCATCGTAGCAGAGCCAGACTCGCTCGAGCGATATGTCGTCACCTACACCCCATCGCAGCTCGATCCGATTTATGCACATCCACGCTCGGAAATCATCGGCTCGCTCAAGCGAACGGGACTTCGGGGGGATAGCACCCTGCAACTCTACACCAACCGCTTCACGTGGCTTGCACTTCGCGTCGCCGGGAGTGCTGTGCCAGCTGCTGTGACGATGCGGACACTGCCGAAAACCTTCCCGCCACTACCGGACGGCACAACAAAAGCACAGCGTGCATTCTTTGTCGAAGCGACCGACAGAACAGGAGCACCACTGGCAGCACTACCAATGACATTCGGCTACGCGTGGCTGGATACTCCTACCGAACCAGCTACCGATGAAGCGAACGGACTTGATCGAGCGAAGGTGATCCTGCTGCATTGGAATGGTGCGCGCTGGAGGAACGTGCGGTCGTCGCGTGTACCTGCATCGCTCGACCCATCAGGCTGGGCATATTCGCTCGCAGATACTCTTTCGGTGCTCGGCCCATTTGCGATTGGGTACCCGGTGCCGGTGCAAGTGTGCTTGGATGCACGTGTCTTGCTCGAAGGTCCCTATCGCAATGGGACGATGGCAACCGATCTTGCCCAGCGTCGGTTGATTCCAACGACGCCACCGAACATCTACCCGTACAATCGCGATCCAAACCGGAGCTCAATCAGCGCACGGGTCATTGATTCCAGCATTGTTGATTGGGTGCTTGTGGAGCTGCGTCCGAGTCCATCGAGCCAGCAGCGCATCTATCGAACAGCACTTCTCCGCGCTGATGGCACGATCGTTGACGTAGATGGCGCCTCGCGGCTCTGCTTTGAGCCAACGGTGGATACAACAGCCTACTATGTCGCAATTCACCACCGCAATCACCTGGCGATTATCACCGCCGATCCGCAACGGCTAATAGGCGACGACCAGCCCGCACGGGCGCTCACATTGAGTTTGCCCCGTGCAGTACTCGGCGGTGCTGCTGCGCTCAAACCGATAGACTACACGCCCCAGACTGGTGTCATCTTTGGGATGGTTGCAGGCGATGTCAATGGCGATGGAAGCGTTGACGTTTCCGATCGTGCCGACTATGACGCCATCTGGAATGGATGTGTCCAGGAAGGATACTTCAACCGCGATACGGATATGAGCGGAATCGTCACCACGCGCGATGCGAACAAGACGTGGAACAACCGCGGTCGAACAACGAACGTGCCACGATGAAACTCAACGCGCTCCGACTTCTGGTTCTCGGTGCATGCTTCGCACTTCCAAGTGCGTATGCACAACAACTTCAGCGCGAGGTGCTTTCGATTGTCTCGATCGAAAACGTTACCGCTGTTGATCAGCAGACAATCGAGTTCACATTGACACTCCGGCGGACCTCGACCATCTGGGAACGCTGGGCAAATGGGACGTTCCAGTTCCAAATCGTCGGAGTTGCAAGCAGTCGCTACACGCCAAGCGCAATGCGCGTTGAGCTACTGCCGAATTCGTCGGATCTGCCAATAGCGCCGTATGCAAACGCACCACTTTCGGCCTATAGCACCTGCATCAGCTTGCACGAAGGGTGGATCTCGATTTTCATCTATGGACCAGATGAATTCCGCGATGCCAAGTATTTCCCGCTCGATTCCGCAATCCGACTGGGACGATTTCGGATCACAATGACCGACGGCGGACGAATCGGAACAGCACTCGCATGGATGGAGCCGATTGATTACTACCAGGCTAACGCGTGCAAACTCGAAGTTGATAGCATCGCATATGCCGTCCGCTGGTACCGTGCAGACGATAACGTCGAGATGCGAAACTACCCTCGGCTCGATAGCACGCAACAAGTGATTGTGCGTGTTGACTCCTTCCGTGTTTCACCAGCGCCAGAGCCATGTTTGACACTCAAAGCCGGGAGCTTCCGCGCCGAATATCTCGGGGACCGACTCGTGCAGCTGTCGTGGTCTACGCTCTGCGAACAAGGGGTCCGAGGTTTTGTTATCCGGCGGCGGTGCCTGTGCTCGTCGCTTCCGCCGAGTGAGACTGAATTCCGCGAGGTGCGTCGCTTTGGTATCCCGTTTGATTCTGCGCTCTTTTCGAAGGGCACCACGTCGGTTGGTTTCGACTATGCGATGTCTACACCAGATACCGTCGAACTTCGTGATGTGTACTATGAGTACGAACTTTCCGCCATCATGTTCGACGGCTCACGGCGCTTTCTCGATACGACGTCCATTCGGATACCGAACAGCGTCATCACGAGTGCAACAGTGTACCCAAATCCAACGACAACGCAAGCGACAATTCGCTACACCGTTTCCGACCGCGTGCGGATCACTGCGAAAGTTTACGACATCACGGGCAAGGAGCTGACGGTACTGCTCGACAACGTCGTCGTACCGCGAACTGCGCCAGGTAGTGTCAACACCGTTGTATGGAATGCGCCTGACCAAGCGTCCCAAGGACTCTACAATGTTGTGCTCATTGCCAATCCGGTTGATGACCCGACAATTGAACTGTCGCGCGCGATTTTGAAGATTCAATTACTGCGCTAACGGTGCCATGGTCATGCGAGCAATTTGGATGTTGATAGCCATAAGTCTTCCGCTGGCAGCACAGGTTGCCGGAATTGATACGCTCGGGCTGCAGTACGTTCGCGACGATGGCGATACGGTGATCATCACGCGCTCGCCCGGTCAGTGGCGTGTTGGACCGATGATTTCGGGTACCTACCACATGCATTTTGGAAAGCTCATCATTCCGGCGAACTTGGTCTGTCCGACCGACGGCTACCTTGTGCTCAACAGTGGCGGTTTTGGAGGAGGTGGCATTGGCATCGGTGGGCAGTACGTCTATCATCCCTCCAGCTCGCTCTGGGGAGTTTCGTTCATGGTGAGCATCTTCGATGTTCGGCAGACAACATCGGTAACGCGAGTTCCTGGTTTGCCTGTCAATCCATCGTTCGAGTTGGATAACACGATTGTTGCCCAGAACGTGATGACGTACATCACCTTCATGCCACAGGCCCGGTACTACTACACGGACTATCCAGGTTTACATTTCCTTGCGGGGCTCGATGTTGATGTGCTCACGACAAAGTCACTGGCGCGCACTGACGTCGTCTATAACGATGAGCGCATCGACGTTCAACGTCGGATTGGATTCGAACCGAACTGGCTGCGTGTCGGTGGGCATATCGGAGCTGGGTGGGACCTCTTTGCGGGATTGCTCGGCTCGTGGCGGATGACGCTCACGCCGTTTATGACGCTGCATATTGGGACGAATACCTACTCGAAGAATGGCTCGAACTGGAACAGTGTATACGTCCGTGGAGGTGCCAGTTTGACGTTCGGCGAAGATATTATCACTGAAACAATCCTGCCTCGGAATCCTGCTGTACCAGCCCAAGCGCCGCCTGCAATTGCAGCACTCCAAGGGCAATGGAAAGCTCCCGTCGAGCCAACGCAAGGTCTTTATGTCGCGACGTTGCTCCCGACAATTGCGGAAAGCGATATTGTGCCGCCGCCACTACCAGCGCGAACGCCACCACCAGCACTCCCGCGGGTGGTGCCGAACCAAATTCAGATTTTCACTGGCTACGCAAATCCCACCGACACAGCGCTGACAGACGAACTGCGTAGGTACCTCGATGCTGTTGCCGAGTATCTCAAGCAGAATCCACGTGCGGAAGTACGCATTGTTGGGCACTCGGATAACTTCGGTGGTACACCTGCTCAGACACAGCGTGTCTCCGATGAGCGAGCACTCCAAGTGGTGCGGTACTTGATGAGCAAGGGAATCTCGCGCGATCGGCTTCTCGCTTCCGGTATGGGTGCCCGCAATCCTATCCAAAGCAACCGGACTCCCCAAGGACGGATGGCAAACCGCCGCGTCGAGATTACCATTGTCCAGTAGCGTGGAATGCTACACTTTCTCACCGAAATGCCGATACTCTAACCGTCGTATCGTATGACGGTTAGAGCGCGATGTACACCGCACAAACTCTGACAGAGACCACCCGTTTCCCGCGACTGCCGCTGGGGAAGTATCTCCAAGTTGCTGCGATCGCAGTCATTGGGATTGCGCTCAGTATCGCAGCGATGTACCTGCTCGACGATTTCATTCGCACCAAGCGGCAGATGGAATTCGACAAAGCAGTTGGCTCTGTGGTCGCTCGCTTGGAGCAAGGGACAGCGACATACGAAAACGTCCTCCGCAATCTCGACGCGTTGTTCCGCAATAGTGTGCAGGTTGTTCGCGACGTTTTCGAGCTGTATTCAACTGTGCCCGCTGAATCCAATCCTGCTATTCGATGCATCGGGTATGCAAGCATTGTTACTCCGCGCGAATTGGGGGAGTTTACTTTCTATGCGCGATCGGAGCGATATTACGACTACCACATCCAGCCACCAGGCGAGCGCCCTCTCTACATGCCCGTGCTCTATGCAGTGCCATATCCTCAGCGCGCAAGTGTCATTGGATTCGATTTGCTCAGTCGTCCGGAGCTTGCAGAAGCAGCCATGCGTGCGCAGCAAAAGCGCACCATCATTGCCTCTCAGGTCTTCACGGTCCAGCGCGATACTGTGAGCATGGTGCTCATGATACCGACGCAGCATAAGAACTCCTCCGATGTCGTGCTCCCAACCGCACATTCACGCTACGATGGAGTGCTCTTTGTCGAGATGGACGTTCGGAAGTTTCTCCAAACTTCGCTCGGCGATAGTGTTGCCTCTGATCGCATGATCAGCTTCCGCGTGCTCGATGAGTGGTCTGGACGCACGCCAACTGTCGTTGCAACCTTTGGTACCAGTGATGGACTGAACGTTGAGAATGCATTCCGCTCAGAGCGGCGCATTGCAATCGCCGATCGAACGTTTCGGGTAGAGTTCACCAGTGCTCCAATCCTTACGCAGGGAATCGAAAACTACTTCGGCATCTTCGCACTGGGAGGTGGGATCATCACGACGCTCATTTTCTGTGGATTTGTGCTCTCGGTGCTCAGCGCGCATGAACGGGCTGTTCGACTTGCCGATCGCATCACAGAAGGCAATCGGCGGATCCTCGAGGCATCGCGCGACATCATCGGAACGATAACGCTCGATGGTGGCAAATGGCAAACTGTCAACCCGGCGGTGCAATCGGTGTTAGGGTACGATCCGGAATCGGTCATTGGAAGGCTGATAACGCAGTATGTTGCGACAGAGCCAGAGCGAATCCGTCTGCTGAGTGCGTTGGGGAGCAAGGAGCACGACAGCACCACACTTGAGCTGCAGATGGTCGCTGCTGATGGTTCAATCCGCTGGATTAGTTGGAACATCTCGATCGCACGCGTTGAGGGAATCGCGTATGCGGTCGGGCGCGATGTTACGCTCGAGCACCAGGCTCGGCAGGAACTGGAGCTCCGGTCGCGACAGGTGCACCTTGCCGAGCAACTAGCACTGGAAGCGAATGCATCGAAATCAGCCTTCATGCAGCGTCTGACGCGCTATTTACGATCATCGCTGGTAACTACGCTCGAGGGAATGCACCACATGGTCCTCGAGATGGATCCGAGCAATGAAGGGCAGACACGCTTTGTCAAACTTGCCAATGAAAGCTCCGACCGCTTATTCGCCATCGTCAATGATTTGCTCGATGTCGCAGGTGAGCACGCGGTCAACCATACTGAGGCGGTTGAATTGGGGTGCATCCTCCATCACGCGCAGAAGAGCTACCGCACATCGGGCGGTAGTTGCATCTTCGTTGAACGGAGTGTCGAACACGGAACTCACCTTGCAGCCGAAGAACACGTCGTCGCTGAAGCATTTGCAAATCTTTTCGTAGGGCTGACTGCCGGCGCGCGAAGTGGAGCAATCGAGTTGACGACAATTATCAATGCACAAGAGCAGGTACTCGAAGTGCAAGTGCTCGCGCCATACAGTGGCCACGTTGCAGAGCTCATCGGAGTCTTCAACCGCTCGCAGCACGACCTGGTGGAAGCACTTGCACATGATCGCGATGACATCCTCTTCCGCTTTGGACTTGCTGCATCTCAGATACGCCGCGTTGGCGGTACGTTCAGCGTTGAGACACTCGGTCAGGAAGGGAATGTCGCCCTGATCACTCTTCCGCTTGCGTGAAAAAAAATGGCGCTCGGGTCCAGCACCCCGAGCGCCACGTACTCCATAACCCTCACACAGACGCTTTGCATACGGGAGACACTTCTCCGCACGCAAATTCCTGAACCTATCGAACGATGAGCACCTGTCGTGTGATACGAACTGGGCCGCTTTCGTAGCGGACGAAATAGAGTCCGCTGCTCATGTCTGCAATTGGCACTTCAAGTTGATAGGTGCCTGCGGAAAGCTCACCATCGAGCACCGTCCGCACGGGGTTTCCGAGTGCGTCGTAGAGGCGAATGCTCGTGGGAGCATCGAAGCCGACGCCGAATCGAATTGTGACTGCATCACTTGTCGCTGGGTGTGGGCTAACATCAACGAGTGAGAACGATGTCGTGGAGATTTTGACAAAGCGTCCGTCAATGAAGCACGTTGTCGGCAGCAGGCTGTCGCCGAGCACAGTGGGAATGACGCATCGGCGGTTAGCGTTATCTGCACCATATGGGATGCATTCGGCGATGGTCGTCGTTGCAAAGCGTTGGTCAGCTAGATCGCTAATGAGAACAGTGTAGCGGAGTGCTGCAATGGTGCCATTTGCAGCGATTGGCGTTTGGCCGCGACCTTGGATGAGAAGCTCTGCAGCGCCCGTAGTGGCATCGAGAGTTTCTTGCGCTGTTAGTTGCCAGCTACCGTCGAGCCCATCCCCACGCGTGATGCTGTTGGGCACGTAGAGGAGCTGCTTGGCGTTGTACCGAACGCGGATGTCGAAGCCGTAAACCTGAGCTCCACCCCAGTTGAGGGAACGGACTTGCACTTGGGCACCTGCATCGCTTCCGTTTCGGAAGTTGAACAGTGGGGAATTGAATGTCGTTCGTACTTCGATTGGGATAACGTAGCCTGCCCCGCGAAGCTCAGCTGTATCGGCATCACCGCCGCGGTATTCGACGCGAATCGATGCGCTATAACCCCGTGGTTGGTCAGGGAGGAATCGTACCGCAATTGGGCGAGATTGCCCAGCCGGCACTATGAGCGGATTAGCAGGTGTTGGCGGGGACTCGAGTACGAAGTACGCAGCATCAGGTCCGAGGATCGTTGCACCGACGACTTCGACGTCAGAGGCTGGAGTACCGGCAGGTGCAGTATTGGTCACTGTGGCTGCACCACGTGGTTGATCACATGTGGTAACCGAGCCAAAGTCGTATCCTTCCAGCGTCGGTTGATTGACGGTATAGCCATAGCCAATCAGTTCGACGATCGTCTCTGCTTGCCCCGTCGGCTCGGGGATGGGAGGCTCAGCGTTGTGGAGGATACGCACAAGCGCTTTCCGTTCTCCCACACCTGATGGACGGAATTGGATTGCTAAACGCTCTGGTGCTGCACCGATCGGAAGTGTGGCGGCTTGGAGAGTATTGAGCAGCTGGAAGTCCTCTGGGAAAAGCTTCCGGTTCGGATCACGTGTCGGCAGTATCTCAACGGAATAAACGCGAAGGTCTGCCGATTGGCTTGTGTTCATGACGGTGACAAATTGCTCTGGACTGCCGACTTGGCTTTGTGTTGTTGTCCCCACCAGGATTGGTGTGCGGAAGATCGCACCCGTTGCCTCGATTTTTTCAAGGTAGCCATATGCAGTCAATGCATCCGATCGGGTGCCGACGCCCGTAAAGTCACCCATGAGGCGACTTGACAGATCGAATTCCGCTTGGGGTGTGCAGGCAATCTGGACACGAACGACATCCTGACCATTGGGGAAGAGCGCAAATGGTGGCTGACGATCGCTACCGACGATACGGAAGTTCTGCTCGTTGGCAGGAAGGTACACAGCGGTGCATTGCACTTGATCTTGACCGTCATTGCGTACGAGGCCATTGAGCACCTTTGTGGTACCAAGCCGAACGCGTCCCCAATTGTTACCGATGACAATCGGCCCTGGAGAGATCGATTGCCCTCTCCACTCCGACCATGGCTTGTCGCCTCCATTGCCGGGAGCATCGCTCACAAAGCGGACGGTAATGGTGAAAGTACTATCGTTTGATGGGGCAAAACACATCTCCTTGAGGAATACTTCGCCGCCTGGCGGAATCGTTATCGGTAGAGGGGGATCGGTCGGATTGGTGAGGCTAAATGGTGGCTGAATCGTCGAGCGATCGATGTCGGTGATCGTCAGTGTATCAGTGCCTGGATTGCGGATGCGTAGTCCACGTGATAGTTGCTGCGAATGGCAGCGTGATTGACCGACAGAGACCGTTCCAGCATCCCAGTCATCAACGACGATATGTGGCTGGGTGCCGCGTCCAATAACCTGAACCGCAAGCGGCGCACATTGCTCGACGACGAGGAGGGAATCCTCGTCACGTTCATCGTCGCGAATATGCTCCGTTTGGGGCGTATAGCGGAGGCGGACTTGAAGGCTTTGTCGCGGATATAGTGCTAAGCCCCCAGTTGGAATTGTCGGCTCAACAATTGTGAAGACCGTCCCTTTTTTCAGACGGAGTTCCGTGATGAGCAATGTCGAATCTGCATTGTTCGTGATGGTTGCCGATATCTCGTGGGTGCGCCCGACACGTACTTTCCCGGCATTGATTGGATTGGGGCGTATCGAAATCTTTGGAGCAACCCAGAAAACACTGTCGTAGCTGAAGTTGAGCGCACGATCGCTGACGTAGAAGTACGCTTGGGCATCTTTGGATTTATCAATAACCCGCAGTCGGAATTTGACGATACTGTTTTTTTGTTCCTGCGGGAGGAGATTGTCGGTGATGGGTTTGCCATCGGCCTCGAGCAGTTCAAGTGCGTAGTTGAACGATGGCTTCCCTTCGACAAAGTCAATGGCATTGATCCCTGTCCCGATGTGGTTGAGGGTATCATTGATCCGAAAATCTTGTCCGGTTTCGCGGGCAGTGTAGGTATAGTCGCCGCATTCTTGTTGTCGGCTCAGTGGTGGTGGAATGGTATCGAATTCATCGAGTTTGCGATAGGCGGTTGCAGCCGGCCACCCATAAGAGTCGAAGCTCCCCCAACCGTAGATGTAGCCGCCAAATGGGGCGTTCCCTTCGATCAGGTGTGCACCGTTGTTGACAAAGAGCCGAGCGTAGTGAAGATTCGTACCAGGAATGCGATTGCCGAGAATGTCCGGAGCAAGTGTTGTAACAGGTACACCGTCAATCTTTATGGAGCGAAGGTCTTTCTGCTCTGGATCATTGATGTTTGCTGAGACAATCAAATTGAAACGATGGCGACTGTATGCAGGATTCGATGGTGACTGAAATATTGTCGCCTTCGTGTACTGTTCAACCGGGACAACGTAGATCATGAAGGGATCGAACAAGTTGTTGTTGTCCCATTCCGCAGAGGCGGAGTATTGCATCAGGAAAAACGGCTTATTTGACTTCCAAACCGACATGCCGCGCACACCTGTCGCTTGGCCTGGACCAGTGACGACGATTCCAGCATCAGGGAGAGAACGTACTTCGCCACGCTTGAGTCCTGGCATGATGAATTCTTCAAGTTTTTGTTTCGTTTTGAAGTCGTACGTTGTACAGACAATATTCGTCCCATCCTGAAGTGCGACGACCCGGAAAAAGTCCCCATACCCGCCTCGTTCGTATTCGACACTGACGTATGTTTTCCCCCACATTGACGTCGGTGGTATCATTTCGATCATGTGATCACGGCCGTTGAAGATATCAAAGCTTGGCACCATCGTCCGTTGGTGATAGCTGATGAATCCAATCGGTTTATTTGCGCGGACAATGCTGCCGGAAAGATCGAATTCGCCTCGTGTCATGCCGTCACCTTGGACAAGGTAACACTGGCCAGGCTGTAGTGTGACTGTCCAGGTCGCTCCGTACCGGCGTCCCTTTTCCGTCCGTGCGGATGTTATTCCGTGATCGCCGATATTCGGTTTGCGAAGTTCAATACTGACGCGGGTATCCCTGTACGCGGCAACAATAGCGAATCCACCTTTCCAGTTCCGGAATTCGCGAAAGTCTGGCCACCCAAGGTGGATGTACTCATTGCCCCACGATTGGACCGGAATTGCTAAGTAACCATCAGAACTCACCACCTTTCCATTGTAAACGTAAACAGAAACAGGGTCGTCTGCGACAATCCGAGCCGCAATATCGAGCGGAACTTCACTCTCCTCTGCCTCTGGCATCGGCACATCACGCAACGACAGCACTGTAACGCGCATCGCTTGCACGTTGAAGGTTTTCTGGAAGCCCAGGCCTGGGATTTCGTACCGAAATCTGGTGTTCCGCGATGATGTTACGTAAATCTCCCTGGCTGTCACAGGCTGCTGAGGACTATCATTGAGTGGGAAGCAGAAGTAAAATTCCTTTCCTTGCGAGCCATTGGTCAATAGCTCTGCTGCAGTGGGGATGCGCTCAGCACCTCGTGGTAGACGAAACTCCTGCGCACTCACACCACTGGAGAGCAATAGTGTGGCAACCGTCCATAGCAATGTATATCGTCGCATCGGTCCTCCTCCGAACTGAATCTCATGGTACGAAGCCAAAAATAACCAGCTGTTATGTAAGAACCAAATCTTTTCTCTCAGATGATCTCCCCATCGCACGATGGCTGCTGGAGGAACCCAGCATTCCTGTGCCCACGTGTAGCTGCACTCTATTTTTGCACAGTTCGATGTTCGTCCACAATCGCAGCTGTGATGAGTGCAGAATTTCCCATTGTGTTTGAATCTGTGACGTTCGACAATCGCCGTCGTCGGCCAGAGGAGTTCGCCAGTATTGCTCAGATGATTCGCCGCGACATCATCAAGTCGCTCGTCGTCGCAGGGTCGGGGCATAGCGGTGGTCCGCTCGGAAGCGCTGACATCTTCGCAGTACTCTACTTCGGTGGATACATGCGCTACAACCCGCAGAATTGGTGGACACCACGCGACCGCTTCGTCTTGAGCGCCGGTCACATGTGCCCTGTCCTCTACGCGACACTCGCAAATACTGGTGCCTTCCCGAAAGAGGAACTTCGGACGCTCCGCAAGTACAACTCACGGCTGCAAGGGCATCCAGGACGAGATATGGGCTTGCCCGGTATCGAAACTTCGACTGGTTCACTCGGACAAGGCATCTCGATTGCAGTCGGTATGGCGATAGCCGATAAACTCCTCGATAGAAATGGCTACCGAGTCTTCACCCTCACTGGCGATGGTGAACTTCAGGAGGGAAGCGTCTGGGAAGCGGCAATGGCTGCATCGAACTACAAGCTCGACAACTTCTGCTGGATCATTGACAACAACGATTGCCAGATCGACGGTCGTGTCCATGAGGTGATGAGCATTTATCCGCTCGAGGAGAAATGTCGCGCTTTTGGGTTTGACGTCCTCACCGTCAATGGACACGACTACGGAGAACTCTGCGCAGCTTTTGATCACTTCATCGCCAATAACGAACGAGGCTCAGGCAAACCCACAGCAATTATCGCGAAAACCCTCATGGGCAAAGGTGTTTCCTTCATGGAGGATCGTTACGAATGGCACGGCAAGCCCCCCACGTGGGACCAAGCGCGCGTTGCACTCCGCGAATTAGGCGAAGATATTCCAGAACCTGTTGCAGCGTAGTTCACCACCACTTAGTGTGACAATGAGCAATCCCTTTCAACTCCGCGGCATGAAACCTACCCGCCAAGGCTTCGGTGAAGGACTCGTCGTGCTCGGTGAACGGTACGACAACGTCGTCGTCCTTGGCGGCGATATTACTGGCTCAGTGATGACGTCACTGTTCAAAGAGCGATTCCCTGATCGCTTCTTCTCAATCGGTGTTGCCGAGCAGAATGCAACAACAATTGCAGCTGGTCTTGCCCTCAGCGGGAAGATCCCGTTCTTTGCCTCCTACGGCGCTTTCTGCGCACTTCGTAATGCCGATCAACTCCGCATCAGTGTTTGCTACAACGAAGTCAACGTCAAGATCGGTGGTGGACACGCAGGTATCAGCGTCGGACCCGACGGTGCAACACATCAAGTGCTCGAGGAGATTGCCTACCTGCGTACCCTTCCGCACATGACGCTCCTTGTACCGTGCGACTACCTGGAGACAAAAAAAGCAACGATCGCGATGGGTGAGATGGTGGGGCCTGCTTACATCCGCTTCGGACGGGCGGCAGTGCCGTTTTTCACAGCCGATGATACACCATTTGAAATCGGGAAAGCACAGGTTTTCCGCGAAGGGTACGATGTTGCACTCATCGCGTGTGGGGCAATGGTGTGGGAGTCGCTGCTGGCAGCTGAGCAACTTGCCAAACGCGGAATCAACGCTCGAGTGATCAACGTTTCGACTATCAAGCCATTCGACGTCCAAACAGTCGTCGATGCAGCACGCCAGTGCGGTGCAATTGTGACGGCGGAAGAACATCAGGTCCACGCAGGATTGGGTGGGGCTGTAGCAGAAGTGGTTGCGAAGAATTTTCCCGTGCCGATCGAGTTCGTTGGTGTAAAGGATAGCTTCGGCGGGAGTGGCGAACCTGAAGAACTCATGGAAAAGTTCGGTTTGACGTGGAAGGAAATCTACGCCGCGGCACTCGTCGCAATGGAGCGCCGCGATCGCGGTTTCATTGGATACCGCGCTGTCAAGGACGTCCCACGCTATCACCCTGAGATGCTCGAAGCCGATGGTCAGCCAGCTCGGTAAGCTCTTCATCACTTTTCTGACCGTTGCGAATGTTCTCCTGCGGGCACAGATGCTCGTGCTTCTACTCGATTCAGCCGAGCGAACCTCTGCCACGCTCTACAGTAATGCGGCGATACTGCGGCACCAGTGGACAGTGCAGCTTCCCCGTGGTGGTTCGACGGTTCGTATTGAGCAACTGCCTGATATGATTGCACCGCTCTCGCTTGGGCTACACTGGGGAGAGCCTGCAGTGAGAACGCTCACGATGCGCTTGGAACCGCCAGTGGATAATCCACTCGAACTATTCCGGATGTACATCGGGCGAGTAGTTACGCTGCGCCGTCGTGATGGCATCATCGAGGGTGAGCTCGTTGTCCCGCCGACATCGCTCGTTGGAGGCGTTGAGCCTTGCTACGTTGGCGCCGTCCTCCGAGCGCGAAGCGGAGAACTGTTGGTGTCTCCGTGTGGCGAACTTGTGCTTCCTCCACCACCTGGAGCCATTCCCCGAACACCGGAGGTGTCTGCAGAAGTATCGGCACCGAGAGTGGTGACATCACCGATGGTACTTCGCTATCAATGCGAGGGCATCCAATGGCAGGCAAGCTACGACGCTACGTTGCTCGACGATGACAAACTCCGACTGGAAGGATACGTCCACATCCTCAACAACACGCATACATCGTTCCGTTGCGATGAACTACGGCTTATCGCGGGCTCGGTCAATCTTCGAACCCCGAAAAGCACCCACATCGCTGATGCTGCTGCGATCACGCTTCGATCAGCAGAGGCCGAATCGAGCATTATTCCAGTGGAGGAAAGCTTCGACGAGTACCACCTCTACACCCTTCCATTCGGTGCTACACTGGCGTCGAGTTCGACGACGATGCTGCTACTGCGTCCGCAGGTGACACTGCCGGTCAAGCGACGGTTGATCGCGCGTGGTCGTTCCACCGGGCACACCACGTCGGCTGAAGATGGAAGCGAAGAGATTCCCGTATCGTCCGTTGTTGAGTTCGTCAACACACCACCTGATTCGCAGCCGCTGCCAGCTGGGCTACTCCGCGTGTGGAGGCAGTCGGCACGTGGCTCGCTCGAGCTTATTGGCCAGGATGAAATTTCGCATACAGCGCTTGGAGGACGTGTTGCTGTCGTAGTTGGTCGCGCCTTCGACGTTCGTGTACGCCGACGTGATGTGGAAAATCGTCGGCTATCGGAGCGTGTGACCGAGTCCACTGTCGAGTACTCGCTCCAGAATAGCCGCACTCAGCGAATCGAACTGAGTGTTCTCGAGACTTTTGCGGGAAACTGGGAGATCATCTCCAGCACGATTCCCTTCTCGAAGCGCTCAGCACAGCAGGTAGAATTCCTACCTGCTCTCCCTGCGAAGGGTACCGCAACGTTCCGCTACACCGTGCGCCAGTCGTGGTAGGAAATGGGGTACCGCATTCTGGCTATCGAAACTTCCTGCGATGAAACAGCTGCAGCAGTGATTGCAGAGCGGAAGGTGCTCAGCAACGTAATTGCCTCGCAACACGAGCACCAACGCTGGGGAGGAATCGTTCCCGAGATTGCGTCACGCGCGCATCTGGAGCGCATTTGGTTCATCGCAAACCAAGCACTCGCGGAAGCTGGGCTTGAGCGTGAGCAGCTCGATGCAATTGCGTGTACGGTGCAACCGGGGTTGGCTGGCTCTCTCTTCGTTGGTGCGAATTTCGCCAAAGGGCTTGCTCTTGGGCTACGGCGAGCGTGCGTACCCGTGCATCACCTCGAAGGGCATATTCTCTCGGGATTTCTCGCTGATCCGGCGTTGGAACTTCCGGCAGTCGTTCTCGTCGCCAGCGGGGGCCACACACTGCTGGTACTCTTGGAGAGTGAGGCGCAGTATCGCGTGCTTGGCTCAACGCGGGATGATGCAGCCGGAGAAGCGTTCGATAAAATCGCGACACTCCTGGGCCTAGGCTATCCTGGTGGCCCAGCGCTCGAGCAGTTGGCGCGGAGTGGATCGCCCGATATACCGCTGCCACGGCCGCTGCTTTCGGACCCCCGGTATGAGTTTAGCTTCAGCGGGCTCAAAACGGCAGTGCGGCGCTACCTTGCTGAGCATCCGCCACAGAGCGATGCTGATCGTGCGCGTATTGCCGCTTCTGCCCAAGCAGCAATTGTCGACGTACTCGTTGCGAAAACACAGCGCGCTGCTAATGAGTATGGTGCCCGGAGCATCGTTCTTGCTGGTGGTGTCGCTGCCAATACGATGCTCCAGCACACCATGCGCAGGAGGGCGCAGCAGCGGTCGGTCCGTGTGATTGTCCCTGAACGCCAGTACGTTCTCGACAATGCCGCGATGATCGGACTGGTCGCGCACATCAAGCTTGAATTGCGCGGGACCGATGCCTATCGGACGCTTGACTTCACGATCGATCCGACGCCCTGGCGCATGCATCGCCACGGCAGCAACAAGCATGCACGCTACGAGGATGCGACGTTCTCTTTGTAGAACTCCGGCAATCCCCGCTCGTCTAGCCTTGCGACGATGCGGTCGCCGCTGGTGAAGTCACCGGCTAGGATTCGGAGCGAGAGGGGATCGGTGATGTGCCGCTGGATCGCTCGTTTGAGCGGCCGCGCACCGAATTGTGGATCGAAGCCAATCGTGCCAAGCCAATCGGCAACCTCATCAGTAAGCTCGAGGTGAATGCCGTTTGCTTCTAATCGCTGCTGAAGTGAGCGGATTTGCAGGAGCACAATCTGCCGAATTTCACTCCGCACCAACGGCTTGAAGACAATGATCTCGTCAATGCGGTTGAGAAACTCCGGACGAAAGCGTTGACGCAAGATCTCAGCGATGCGCACCCGTGCCTCGCGCATGATCTCCTCACGGTTGTCTTCGGTGACTTCGTGGAGCCGATCGAGCAGCACTTCCGTACCGAGGTTCGAAGTCATGATGATGATCGTGTTCCTGAAGTTGACAGTCCGCCCCTTGTTATCAGTCAATCGTCCATCGTCGAGCACTTGGAGAAGGACGTTGAAGACATCGTTGTGCGCTTTTTCGATTTCGTCGAAGAGCACCACAGAGTACGGACGGCGGCGAACAGCTTCGGTAAGCTGGCCGCCTTCTTCATAACCGACGTAGCCCGGCGGAGCACCGATGAGACGCGAGACCGAGTGCTTTTCCATGTACTCACTCATGTCAATCCGCACGATCGCGTTTTCGTCGTCAAAGAGAAACTCCGCCAGTGCCTTGGCCATTTCAGTTTTTCCGACGCCGGTGGTGCCAAGGAAGATGAATGAGCCGATTGGACGATTCGGGTCAGCCAATCCGGCGCGTGCGCGACGGATGGCATTTGCGATTGTCGAGATGGCCTCTTCTTGATCCACAATACGCTGGTGGAGCCGTTCCTCCATCATGAGGAGTTTTGTGCGCTCGGATTCCAGCATCCGCTGAACGGGAATGCCTGTCCATTTCGCGACAATTTCCGCGATGTCTTCGGCGGTTACCTCCTCTTTGAGCAGGGCACCACTGGCTTGCAACTCTGCGAAGCGATCGTTGAGTTGGTCAAGCTCTTTTTGGAGCTCGAGCAAGACACCATAGCGCAGTTCAGCGACGCGACCATAATCGCCGATACGCTCAGCGTCGGCAGCTTCGAGCTTGGTTTGCTCGATTTGCTCCTTGATGTCGCGGATGCGGCTGATGAGCTGCTTTTCTTGTTCCCAGCGGGATTTGAGTGCAGCATGCTTCTCTCGAAGACTTGCCAATTCCCGCTCGATTTCCTCCAATCGGCGGCGAGTAGCCTGGAGCGTGTCGTTCATACGCACGATGATGGAAAAGTGAAACTGCTCCGGTCCAGAGACGAACGATGCACTCGTTTATGCCGTTGTGCGTCGTCGTGCTGGTAATTTTGCACATGCTTGTTGAACTACGTTCCGTGAGTGCGCCACGATGGTATTCGATTCGCCTCTGCGGCTGATCGTTGTCGCGGTTGTCAGTTACTTGCTTGGCTCCTTTCCAACAGCAGTTGTCGTCAGTCGGCTCTTTTTCGGCTTCGATATCCGAACCCGTGGGAGTGGGAATATGGGGAGCACTAATGCGTTCCGTGTCCTCGGCTGGAAGTGGGGGCTTGTCGTCCAAGTGGTGGATGTTCTCAAAGGCCTGCTCGCAGTGACAGTGGTTGCGCACTTGATGGTCGGCCAAGCACTGCCGTTTACTAATCGCACTCCGTTTGAGGACATTACCGTTGTCCGTTTACTTGCGGGAACATCCGCAGTGATCGGGCACATTTTCAGCATCTTCGTCGGCTTCCGTGGAGGGAAAGGAGTCAATACTGCCGC
>RFIK01000010.1 GCA_003695605.1 Chlorobiota bacterium | reverse complement strand
GCGCAAGCGCTGCTTGAACTGTTCGGCGCTCAAGTTTGTGCCAAAGCCGAAATCATCCATTGGGTCCTGCACGATTCCATCGACGACAGGGTAGATGCCAAATCCATAGGAGCTTTCTCCCGATCCTTCCCATTCAACGCGAATTGGATCCAAGGTGTAATGATCCACTTGCGTCGTGTCTGTCGAGCGGCATCCCATGCTGTAGCGTAGGAATACGATGTATTCGCATCCAGGTGAGAGTATTTCGCCTAACAAAGCGGGAGAGATTATGTTGCCCATCGAATCTGTTTCAACATCGACGACATCCCCATCCCCACGTCGGGACCAGTGTGGACAGTATGTAAACTGCAGGCACCGTCCACTGTCGAGCGTTTGACGGTTATTGGTAAGCCAGCCACGCAAAAATGCCGTATTGCACAGCGGCGCAACCTGACCCTTGATGACATCCTGCACCAGGCACGATGTAGTAATGCACATACTTTTCTCACGTAATTCTGGCGGTGCTGGAAGTCGTGTCTGTACGGTGTCGACTACCATGATATGGAGGATATAGTGCGATTGCAGTAACGCACGATCTCTACGAGCTGCTTTGATGTTGTCCGATGCTTTGATGATGTTCTCCAGCAAAATATCCTGCCACATCAGTGGTGCTGGTTCAGTGATTCGGAATTTCCAGATCCGAGAAATGTACAACATTGGATCATAATCAGCCATCGCATACCAGATACGGGTGATCGTCTTGAGTGTATCGTTCCAAGAAGTTTGGCGCTTGAGGAACTCGACCAATTGGCCCTCCGCACCCGGCGGAATACGGTACTGAAACGTATCCAATGCGATGTATCCGAGCAGGACATCGTATGGCATGTAGATGGATACGGGAGGCTTCTGCATCGGTCGTTGCAATGTGTACACCAGATATGGGTACGCTGGATTGCATGGATTGACTGGTTGTGCCACCGTATGTCCATCAAGGACCACGAGCATCGCGATCAACAGAGACGCTATCATGGTAACCTCCGAATTAAAATGGTTGTACTATTGCGTGCATCGAGTGACGAAAGAACGGCAATGTAAGTGCCACTAAGCAATGTCTCAATTGAGAATGGAAGCGACATCGGATTCCAATTCGTTCGTGAGAGAATTAGTTTGCCACTAATATCAAAAATAGCAAGGTGAGAAAGAGGAGGAACAAGGATGAATGTGCATGTAAGCTCTGGATCGGTTCGATACTCAAAATTCGTGACAGGTAGAATACTGGGACAATATAGCTTCGCAAACATGCACTTGTCATCGATAGACAACTCTTGCTCATCATTTACCCTGGCGTACGCATCCATAATACCACCACTTTGGTCGTCGTCAGGGCAGTTACCCTCATTGTAATGTCGTAAGCCTAAGAAGTGCCCAACTTCATGTGTGAGAATATCACACAAATTGTATCCACTATGGTAAAGATAGATCCCTTTGATTTGCCGTTGAATTTCATTAGCCCGTAACACGTTCTCTCGTAGGTGACTAATAAATAACAAGGAGAGCGAATTGCCATCTTCATCATATCTGAGAAACTCAGGGGTAAAGTTCACCATATCATATACGATGTTTCACAATGAGGTTGGCAATGCTGACTAAAAGAAATCTTGAGCAACGTATAGGCGATCGCTCTGGTTGGATCCTGGATGAAAAGTCGAGCGTCTTTGACAAAGCCAACTCGTAGGGTACACTGACAGGGTAGAGACTGCAGCCCACAGACACAATACCAACGATCAATGCACTCAAAATCATTCGAGATACCCTCACTCTGAAATACAACAAACTCCTCTCCGTTAATTCTCAGTGCTATTGTATCTGGTGGCTCGTAAAGTATGGGATCGCTTTCATCGAAATAGTAACCTAAACACACCCTACCTGGAAACAAAACTGGATGCAATGGTTCGTTCACTTCATGGGGGTTCTCAACGCAGCGTATTTCGCGGCGAATTTCCTCGGTATTACAAAAAAGGTACGGATACTTCTTATCAGGGCAGTTGATCGGCTCGCCGCAGGGTTGGGCAGAGCAGAGTGCAGTACACGCCAGAAGAATCACAAGCACTCTTCCGAAAGCACACGCATTTCGGCTCCTAAGTTCCGACGACCGAATACGCCTGTTCATGGTGTGATGAGCTTCGCATCATGGTACATCATGCGCTCCACCACCACTGGAACAACCATGCACTACCATCAAGGCATCTTCCGGCTGTAGCACAGTGGTGGCAAGACTTCATGAGTCTGATAGTCACGAAATTCTCTCATGTGACAGCGCGTGGGTGCGCGTTTCGGTGGTACTGTTGTCGCACGGTGAACGGCCATTTCCTCCTGGGGCAAATCTGCACTATGCATCGAGTGCGCCCTGCAACTTTTTCATCCGGTCTGCGTTTGTGTGCACGACGATGTCGAAGTACCGTTGAATGGTGGATGAAGCGATTGATCCTTTTCGCTGTGTTCTCATCGTTCGCACACGGGCAGACCGCTGGTGATTCGGTCAGAGTGTACACACTCGACGAGTGCATCGCGATTGCCCTCCGCGATAATCCTACGCTTGCCCGCGAGCAGAAGAACATCGAGATCAGTCAGAGCGCGCTCACCCGTGCTTTCGGTGCGTATTTGCCATCGCTGAGTGCATCGGGGGGCTACTGGAGGCAGCTCAACGTCGAGGGTGGACGCGCAGTCAATATCGGTGGTCAAGTGTTCGTGCTCGGCCCCCCTGACCCCAATTCCTACTCGCTGAGTGCTGTTGCATCGTACTTGCTCTTCAACGGCTTTGCCCGTGAGGCGGGCTACAGCCAGGCACAGCACGAGCTTTCGGCAGCCAGCTTAAGCTACGAACGAACGCGCCAGCAGATCATCCTGCAGGTACGGACGCAGTATCTCGACGTTCTCCGCGCATTGCAGACTGTCAGCATCCGGCGGGAAAATCTCGAGCTTGGCAAACAGGAACTGGCACGCGTCCGTGCACTCTACGAGGCAGGGCGCATTCCCATTACCACTGTCTATGCCCAGGAAGCCGATCTCGGCTCGCGCGAACTGGATTTATTGGTAGCAGAGAACGCACTCGCGCAAGCGAAGGCAACGCTTCTGGCTACGATGGGCCAAGCGCCAGACCAACATGCTGAGTTTGCGGTCTCTTCGATTCCCACAAGCATCACCGATGGCGACATCGCAGCATTCCGAAAAGAGATCGGCTCGCCGCCTGCTGCTGTAGCAGCTGCACTAGAGCGCCGCAGCGACCAGCGTGCACTCCAGGAGCGCATTCGAGCTGCGGATAATGCGGTCGCAATCGCACAAGCAGCATTTCTGCCGCAATTGAACCTGAGCAGCGGCTGGTCATGGTCCAACACACGCGTGGGGCAGTTCGCTGAGTTCGGGCGCTACTTTGTGAGTTTGAACGTGCAGGTGCCCATCTTCGATAACTTCGGCGCAGCCACGCAGCGTCAGCAAGCAGTCCTCCAAATGGAGCAGCGCCAGCTCGACCAACGCCTGCTGGAACTCCAGATTCGCACCGAGGTTCGCCAAGCACTCCTGGAGCTCGATGCTGCAGAAAAGCAACTCGACATCACTGCCCGCGCTCTGCGAGCTGCCGAGCAAAGCTTCAACGCAGCGCGCGAGCGCTTTCAGCTCGGCGCTGGCACGCAGCTCGAATACCTGACAGCATCTAACCAATTGGTCACTGCACGTATCAATCGCGTTACTGCGATCTACGCCTATCACGCAGCGCGTGCACGTGTCCGCTTCGCAATGGGAATCCCCGAGTAACCACACGGAGTTTGCAACCTATGCCACAGCCATCGAAGCGTCGCCGGTGGATGATCCTTGCAGCAATCGGTCTTGGAGTTGTTGGTATTGCCGCTATTGCCATCGCCAGCCGCAACTCCGGCGAAGTGATCGAAGTCCGCACCGATACCGTCGCGCTGCGGAGCATTGTGCAGGAAATTTCTGCCAGCGGGAAAATTCAACCTGAAGTCGAGGTGAAAATATCCTCTGAAGTCAGCGGTGAAATCATTGCGCTGACAGTCAAAGAAGGCGATCGTGTCCGTCGCGGTCAGTTGCTGGTCCGCATCCGCCCTGACCTGCTCCAAACGCAGCTGGAGCAGTTCCGCGCTGCTGTGCGTGCTGCCGATGTTGGCATCGAGATCGCAAAGGTCGAACTCGACCGCACCGAGCGCGAGCTGCGCCGTTCGGTAGAACTCTACGACAAAGGCTTCATCTCGAAGCAGGAATTCGAAACTGCAAAGGCAACCTACGACCGTGCTGCTGGGCAGTACCAATCGGCACTGGCGGAAAAATCCCGGGCGCTGGCAACACTGCGCCAAGCTGAACTTTCGTTCAACCGCACCGAGATCTATGCTCCCATCAGCGGTGTCGTCACCAAGCTCAACGTCGAAATCGGCGAAAAAGTCGTCGGTACTGCGCAAATGCAGGGGACCGAGCTTCTTCGCATTGCAAACCTCGATACGATGAACGCGATCGTCGAGGTCAATGAAAACGACGTTGTGCTCATCCACACGGGCGATACTGCACGTGTTCGCGTGGATGCATTCCGCGATAGCGTGCTCCTGGGGCGAGTGCTGGAAATTGCGCACTCACCGCTGGAGAAAGCCATCGGTACCCAGGACGAGGTAGTCAACTTCCAAGTGAAAATTCGACTCGATAGCCGCGATGAACGGCTCCGGCCCGGTATGACGTGTGTTGCGGACATTCGTACCGCACGCCGTGACCGCGCATGTGCAGTGCCGATTGGGGCAGTGACGATCCGCTACGATGCCGATAGCACCGAACGCAACCGAACCGTACGCGCAGCGCGACCACCGAAGGTTGCATTTGTCGTCAAGGGGGACCGGGTCGAGCAGCGGATCGTCCAGACTGGGATCAGCGATCGTGATTACATCGAGGTTACCGCGGGGCTTTCGCCGGGCGAGGTTGTCGTTTCCGGTCCGTACAGCGCGATTTCGCGTCAATTGCAGGATGGAACACGTGTTCGGATCAAACGCTCGCGTTCCACCGCAGGAGAGCAGCGATGAGCACGCACACGCCCCTGATTCTGCTCGAAGGAGTCACGAAAGACTACCGCATGGGAAACGAGATCGTCCATGCGCTCAGAGGCATTGACCTTGCCATCGAGCCGAACGAGTACGTTGCGATCATGGGGCCGTCGGGATCTGGAAAATCCACGCTCATGAACATCATCGGCTGTTTGGATTGGCCAACCAGCGGACGCTACATCCTCGATGGGACAGACGTTTCATCGCTCGATGATGCAGCCCTTGCCCGCATCCGTAATCAGAAGATTGGCTTTGTTTTCCAGACGTTCAACTTGCTACCGCGCGCGACGGCACTCAAGAACGTCGAGCTTCCGCTCATTTATGCTGGTCTGAGTGCCGACGAACGCCGCCGCCGGGCACACGCTGCGCTCGAGAGCGTCGGCTTGGGCGATCGGCTGTTCCACAAACCGCCGGAGCTTTCCGGCGGGCAACGGCAGCGCGTGGCCATTGCGCGCGCACTTGTGACGCACCCTTCGATCATCTTAGCCGATGAGCCGACGGGCAACCTCGACTCGAAAACTGGCGCCGAAATCATGGCGCTCTTCGATCGCATTTGGCGCCAGGGGAATACGGTTATCCTCGTCACGCACGAGGATGACATCGCACGCCATGCGCGCAGAATTCTCCGCATTCGCGATGGACGCATCGAGTCCGATGTGCCCAATAGCAGCCCAGCATCAGTCGAAGAACTCACGGTGCGGCAATGAGGCGGCGTTTCGCAGAATATGCGGACGTCGTCACCAGCGCAGTCGAATCGCTGCGGGCAAATCCGTTGCGCTCGTTGCTGACAGCGCTCGGAGTGACGATTGGTGTCGCGTTCGTATCGCTGATGGGCTGGGCGCTCGGCAGTCTCGATGCTGCCTGGGAGTCCACACTTTCGACGCTCGGGCAGGATATGCTCTACGTGGACAAATGGAACTGGGCGGGCGGTGGAAACTGGCGTTCGGTGATGAACCGCAAGAACATCACCATTGACCAAGCAGAGGAAATTGCTCGCCGTCTCCGTGCAGCAAGCATGGTGTACATCAGTGCAGATGCGTGGGGCAAGACTGTTGTCCGTGCCGACAAAAAAGCCAGCGGGGTAGTGATCGAGGGGACGATGGCACGCTTTGGGCTTCTGCCGAGCACGACACTTAGCGATGGACGATTTTTCAGCGAGATGGAAGAGCAGCATGCTGCCGCTGTTGCAGTCATCGGCGATGGTGTCCGCGCAGCACTCTTTGGCCATCGCTCGCCGCTGGGAGAAACCATTCGGATTGAAGGGCGACCATTTGTTGTCATCGGCGTGATGAACAAGCGGGGCACCCTCTTTACGGACTTTCTCGACCGAACGGTGTACATCCCCTTGCCAGCGTTCTTCGGACTCTACGGACGCTACAGTCGGAGCGTGACCGTAGCGGTCAAGGCGCGTTCGCCTGAAGATCTCGCTGAGCTGCGCGACGACCTCCGCGGGATTGTTCGCTCGGTCCGGATGCTCTCGCCAGATGCACCCGATGATTTTGCGATCAACGAAGCGCAGGT
>RFIK01000102.1 GCA_003695605.1 Chlorobiota bacterium | reverse complement strand
TTCCGCTCTCTGTTCGTGGTGAACGTACCTTTTGCGATGGTGACTCCGCAGTCCTTGAGCTTACAACATCGTTTGGGGCTCCCCGATGGAACACAGGTGAACGTTCGTCCCAAATCGTCGTACGAACAAGTGGACGGTATTTTGCGGCAGTCGAACTCCCGGGCGGCTGCATTGGCTATAGCGACACCGTCGAAATTGTTGTACGACCTCGGCCGCAACCGCAGATTTCGTACGATGGTACAGTCTTGCGTACCACTGCAGCCTACGACAGCTATCAGTGGTTCCTCGATAATGTCCTGATCCCCGGTGCAACGGACCGCCTTCTGGAGCCTCCTCGCATTGGCACATACACGGTCATCGTTGATTCAGGCGGGTGCCGCGGAGTATCCCAACCAGTGGACATCGCACTGACCGCGCAAGTGCACCTTACCGTCGGATCAGCACGTGCAGCAATCGGTGAGCGTGTTCGAATTCCGCTTCTGCTGAGCGCAATCGAACAGTTGGCGCGAGTTGGCGCATCACGGCTCATGCTTCAGTTGCGCTACAACGCAACGGTCCTCTACTTGCTCGAATCGTCAGCACCGGTGCTCGAGCGTTTTTACCAATCCGATGGCACTGCGACAGTGACTCTTGCCCTCGCCAACGTTGCGAGCGATACGGTTGCTACGCTCGAATTCCTCGCTCTGTGGGGAAACGCCGAACACGCGACGATAAGTGTCCTGCGTGCAACATGGAATGCGCCGACAGTAACAACAACGTGGAGTGATGGTGTCGTCGCAATCGAAGGTCTCTGCACCAGTGGTGGTACGCGATTGTTCGACGATACAGGCGCTTTCACTATTCGAGCAATCCTCCCACAGCCAGGCGCTGACGTCATCACAGTGATCGTTACCGCAATCGAAGACGCGCATCACCGTCTCGTGCTCACTGCAACCGATGGTCGGCGGTGGCTACTGCGCGAGCAATTCCTGCGTGCAGGTACCTACGCATTCGTCCTTGCAGTGGATAGTATGCCGCCTGGCCGCTATGAACTTGCGTTTGAGTCTGCAACACTGGTTGCAACATCGCCACTGGTGATTGTGCGATGATGCGTCTATCGCTGCTTCTGCTCCTGTGCCTTAGCACATCGAGAGCGCAACCATTGCAGGTGGGGGGCTTTGCGCATGGAGGGTTCGATTTTCACCAAACGAGCTTTCAAGCACTCCCGGGCACGTTCAGCTGTTCGCCGGGCTTTTCATCAGCGATCGGGCGCGGCTTCAGCACCGGTGGGATTGTATCTATCCCGGTGTGGTCATTTGAGCTTCCTGCTGGGTTGGGTCGTGGGCTACCTACGTTCCGGCTTGCATACGAGCAACGCAACGCAGCCTTTCGTACTCGCGAGCAACAACTGATCGCTCTCGATAGCTCGACTGCACGTGCGGCAATCGAACACCGTGCATCGGTCGAGTTTTCTGCGATCGCAGTGCAACTGGGCGCAGCACTCTGGGTACGTCCTACCATCGTTCTCGAACCAAGCCTTTCGATCTCATTTCCATTGCGATCGCATTTCGAACAGGGTGAGTATTTGGTCGAGCCAGCTGACCGGGGACGCTTCCGCGAAACAGGCACTCGCGAGCGCAATCGCAGTAGCGGCACTCTCAGCGGCTTGGCAGCGCTCGATCCAGCGGTGGTGATCACTGCAGGGTGGAGTCATGGTGCTCCACACTCCTTCCAGCTCCGTCCTGAGCTGAGCGTGCGCGTGCCCCTTGGAAGCACACTGGCAGCGTTTCCTTGGCAGATGTTTTCTCTCCGCGCTGGGCTGTGTATGCTTTTCGCACTTCCTGAGCGCAGCGAGTCTCGCCCACCTCCGCCACGAGAGCCACCAGCAGAACAGGAATCTCCGCCCCAAGCTCCAACGCTCGATCTTCCTGCACTCGTAGTGGATGTGCACGCCATCGGGCTTGATACTGCCGATCGCGAGCGCCGAATTGATACCATAAGCGTCCACATTCGGCAGCGACGGCATATCCGCCCGCTGCTGCCGTACGTGTTCTTCGAGGAAGGAAGGGCCGAGATTCCATCACGGTATGCTCGTCTTCGCCCTGAGGAGGTGGCGCACTTCGATGAATCAGAACTTGCGTCGTACTCGACGCTCGAGGCATACTACCATCTGCTGAACATCATTGGTTCACGGATGCGCAAGCGCCCATCTGCTCAGCTCCTGCTGACTGGATGCACCATGGGAGTTGGCTCGGAGAGCAATCGGCTTGACCTTGCATGGCAGCGTGCTGCCGACATCCGTACGTACCTACACACAGTCTGGGGCATTGATACCGCACGAATCCGGATCAGTGCACGCAACCTTCCTCCACGACCTTCGATGGTTGGCCACCCTGATGGGAATGCCGAGAACGCACGCGTAGAAATCTCGAGCACCGATCCAGCAATCACTGATCCAGTGGTGGGAACTGAAACCCAATGGAACGTTGACCCGCGAAAGGTTGCTCTCCGACTGATGGTTTCGCCCATTCCAGCACAGTGGGATCTACACGTCCGGTTTGGCGATTCACTCATCCTGGCGCGTTCAGGCACCGCTGCACCTCCGCCGCGCATCCTCTTGCCTGCTCAATGGCACATGTTCCCAGCAGGGATAGTGGACATTGAGCTGAGCGCTCACTGCCCACACGCTGTTCCTCCAGAGCGCAGTATTACACGGCAAATAGCAATCGCACCACGCGCAGATACAGTCCAGAGCCGATACGAGCGCTTTAGCCTGATTCTCTTCGACTTCGATGATGCAACGATTCCTTCCTCCCAGCAGAGCCTGATTGAGGGACTCAAACGCCACATCACACCCTCGACGCGAATTACCATCACCGGATACACCGATCGAATGGGCGATCGGCAGCATAACCTGCGCTTAGCAGAGCGACGTGCTAACGCACTCGCACGCATACTGGGTGTTTTAGGGAGGGCGACCATCACTGCTGTCGGGAGCGACGAACTCCTCTATGACAATTCCCTTCCCGAAGGTCGCTTCTACAGTCGAACGATCGAAATCGAACTGGAACATTGAGCACAGGCGAGTTGGTGCTTACTCCTCGCACACTTCTTGCACAGTGGCTCCCGCTGGCAGCAACGTGGGCAATGATGGCTGCAGAAGGACTCATCGTGCAGAGCATGCTCTCCCGACTACCAGGAGCTTCGGTCGAGCTTGCTGCATTCGGCGTCGCAATCGGCATTGCGTTTATCGTCGAATCGCCGATCATCATGCTGCTGAGCGCAAGCACTGCGTACGTCAAGAGCGCGCATAGTTACCGTATTGTTCGGAAGCTTGCGTTCGCGCTTTCGTTGGGGGTTACTCTCGTTATGGCAGCACTGCTACTGCCGCCGCTCTACCACTGGCTCAGCTCGACTCTGCTTGCTCTCCCTGCGGAAGTTTCTCGCCGCGTCTATACGTGCATCGCTGCCTTGCTGCTCTGGCCGGGAGCAATTGGGGTGCGCCGTTTCTACCAGGGGATTCTCATCAATGCCCAAATGAGCCGCGCAATTGCATTCGGAACAACGTTCCGCCTTGGCACCATTGTCCTTGGCAGTAGCGCTGTGCTAGTCTGGTGGCATTCTACACCCAATGGAGCGACGATTGGTGCTGCTCTGCTGTGCATAGCCGTCACCATCGAAATGGTTGCGACCTGGCTGATGGCTCGCCCTGCAGTGCGAAGCTTCAAACAAAAAGCTGCTGGTAGCGACACGCTCACCCTCGGCGGCTTGGTTGCACTCTACACACCGCTTGGGCTGACATCCCTGATTACGATGGGGCTAGGACCAGTGCTTACTGCTTTCATGGCACGTTTCCCTGAGGCTGTTGCGTCGCTGGCTGTATTTCCTGTCGTTGATGGCTTTGTCTTCCAATTCCGTAGCCCAAGTTTTGCCTATCAAGAGGTCGCGATCGCCTTCTTTGGGCGCGTAGGCATCGAGAATCGGCGTATTGCGCAGGTTGGGTATGGAATCGCGCTGATTTCGACGATCGCGCTCGGCTGCATCGTGCTCTCTCCGTTCTCAGCGTTTGTCTACGGGACCTTTCCATATCAGCTCGATCGGTGGCTCATCCCACTGGCAGTCACTGCAACAGCTCTTCTCCTACCATTGCCTATGGCAAATGCCGTGTACTCGATCGAGCGTGCACGATTGATCGCAATGCATCGCACGAACGCAGTGACCTACTCAACAGTGATTGAAGCAGGAGGTACTATCGCCGTGCTTGCATTGCTCGCAGCAATCGGAACACAGCTTGTTGGCATCTACGCTGTGAGCATTGCGATCACGGCGGGGAAAGTTCTGGCCTCGCTCTACCTCCTTGCTCTTGGAAGACGCTACCGTTCGCGTCGTGCGTGGGAGAGCGCTGCATAAACATCCCGAAGGGTTGCTGCGCGGATAGGATCGAGTGCGGCAAGTTCCTCGACTTGGCGTGAGCAAATGTGCAACGCCCCACTCTTGAGCGCAACATAGCCGCAGCGAAACCGCAGGTCTGCCGAATTCGGATAGTGCTGCAGTGCTTCTTCGTAGAGTTCGAGTGCGCGATTGTAGAGGTGGCGCGCCTCGAGCGATTTCCCAACGTGGAGGAAAAGTTCCTCCCCCTGCTCAGGACGAAGCTCGAGCACGCGTTGAATATGGTGCCGTGCTGCATTGAACCGCCCAATAGCCAACTGCGTCTCCGCCATCGCGATGTGAGCAGAAACATCGTCCGGCATGACAGAGAGCACTTGCTTGAGTGCATAGATCGCTTGCGCGTACTCACCTCGCTGCCGCCAGAGCTGACTGCTGAGCAGCCATGCATCAATGCATGTTGGGTCGCGTTGCACCGCAGCGATCAAGTCCTCGAGCGCCTGAGACTCTTTCCCAAGTGCGAGGAGACATCGCGCACGCAAGTAGTAAAACTGACCGACGTCGGGTGCTAATTCGATCGCTTGTGCAATGTCAGCGAGCGCTTGGTCGGGTTGGTTAGCCTCAAGTCGGAGCATACATCGTTCGGTCCAGGCCGCGATGTGTTTCCGGTTGAGTTCGAGTGCACGCGAATAGCATTCAATCGCGTTGGCAGTTTGTCCCACAACTCGGTGGAGTCGTGCTAACGCGACATATGCGTCTGCGCTTGGTTCGAGACGAATACTTTCGGTCAATGCTCGCTGTGCATCCAGATGATCGCCTCGCTTGAGCGCAATCAAACCATACACGTACCACAGCCATGGACGCTGAGGGTAGAGCTGTAGCGCGTCCTTGAGCGTTGCTTCCAGCTCCTGTTGGCTCTCGGTGTGGTCATAGAGGTGCAGGAGCATTTCAGCATCTTCCCGTGTTGGGTCTTGCCGTAGCATTTCAGGGAAGAGCCGAGCTGCTTCCTGCCATTGCTGGAGCTTGATGAGCACAGCCACTAACTCCCGACGCAGAGGAAGCACATCGGGCATCCCATCGAATGCAATACGCAAGTGCTGAAGAGCGGCGACGTCGTGGCCAATGTGATGTTCGAGCCTACCAAGGCGGTAGTGAGTCGAATGTCGCTCTGGTTGTATGCTCAGCGATTCCCGGTATGCTTGCAATGCTTTCGAGCGTTCACCACTCGATTCGAGCGCAACACCGAGCCAATGGTAGATCTCTGCATTCCTCGGCTGAGAGCGGAGTCGGCCATCGAGCAAACCAATTGCCTCATCGTGCGCATTGAGCAGAATGAGAACCTGTGCAGCATGGATATGCCCATAGGGGAAGTCACCCTGATGGCTATAGAGCTGGCGGAAGTAGTCGGCTGATTCTCCCCAGCGGCGTTCGAGTCGGTAAACCTCAGCTTTGGCGAACAGGAAGAAGCTATTTTTCGTGTGGTGCGATGCGAGCTGCTCTAACGTTGCATACGCCAGCGATGCATCACCTGTGGCAGCAGTTGCAACAGCTCGAAGGGCTACGAGCGGCATTCTCCGTGCGAATTCCTCCGGGACTCGCTCGTACAAACGAGCCAGCAAGTTCCACTGCTCAGCTTCGAGAGCGTAGCACGCCAACATTAGATACGCTTCTTCGGATTCTGGATCGAGCTTTGTGGCAGCTTCGGTCACTTCCAGTGCTTCCGAATACTCCCCTCGCCGCCAGTGATACGCTGCGCGATCGAGCAGGTGCGTACACTTCTCACTTGTAGACGACCGCGCAGGATCGAGGACAAAGTAGACCGCGCCGTCTTCGCCGCGGCGAAAAAAACGTTGGAGAAGTCTGCTCCGTGCAGCCATACGGATTTCGATCTCAGTCCATTGCGTCAGGCTGTCGAAAGTATCGGCATCGCCCGCAGTTCTCTTGAATAGGGCGGTAGTTTTGCGTACCTCCAACTTCGACGACCTTCTTCAATGCCTGGACAACCTGCACAATCTCCCTGCTGTACAATTGTTGGTGCTCGACGCAGTGGCATTGCTGCTGCTCGTCTTGCTTCCGAATGTGGATACCGTGTTTTCCTGACCGATGCAACTCCGAAAGAGCAACTGGGCGATCTTTCGTGGCTCGATCACACAGAGATTGAAGCAGAATTTGGAACACATTCTCTCGAGCGTGCTCTCGAGACGGAGGTGATCGTTACCTCGCCGGGTGTGCCACCCTCAGCTCCAATTCTCCAGGCTGCACTCGAACGTGCCATCCCCATCGTTAGCGAGTTGGAATTTGCCAGTTGGCACGCGCAAGCACCTATTGTTGCGATCACCGGCACCAACGGTAAAACCACGACAACTGCACTGACAGCCCACATCCTCTCGCACACCGGCTATGACGCAATCGCGTGCGGCAACATCGGACTGCCACTGTCGGATGTCGTCCGAAGCGATCGCCACGATTTGCCTGCTCGCCGTATCTACGTCGTCGAAGCAAGTTCATACCAGCTTCTCTGGACCGACCGGTTTCATCCTCGTGTAGGGATGATTTTGAACATCACCCCCGATCACCTGAGCTACCACGGCTCGATGGAGGCGTATATCCGCGCCAAATGGAAGATTTTCCAAAATCAAACGAGCGAGGATGTGCTAATTTTGTGTGCCGACGATCCTCATGCAGCAGAGGCATCGCGGCATGCACGGTCGCATGTGCGTTGGTTCAGCCTCCACCCTGTCGTCGAAGGCATGTACCTGCGCTCTAGTGACCAAAGCATCGTCGAAGTTAGCAGCACTGTGGAGGCAAAACTGATGTATCGAAGCGAACTTCCCGTCCGCGGAGTGCACAATGTGTACAACGCGATGGCGGCGGCGCTTGCAGCACGCGCATTTGAGGTGACCAACGAAAACATTCGCGACAGCCTTCTCTCGTTCGCTGGTGTTGAACACCGTCTCGAACATGTCCGCACGATCGGGGGGGTTGAGTACATCAACGATTCGAAAGCAACCAACGTCAACGCCACCTGGTATGCGCTCGAAGCGTTTGAGCAGCCGGTTGTGCTCCTGCTGGGTGGGCAAGCAGAGAGCAACGACTATTCGATGCTCGACGCAGCCGTGCGCAAGCGTTGCCGCGCGGTCATCGCATTTGGAGAGCAGGCTCCGGTGATCTTCAACCACTTCTGCACACTCGTCCGCTGCTACCAGGTTCAAACACTCGATGACGCTGTTGCGTGCGCCCACCGAATTGCCGAACGTGGTGACGTTGTGCTGCTCTCCCCCGCCTGTAAATCCTTCGATGAATTTGTGAACTACGAGCATCGGGGTACAGTGTTCAAAGAGCTCGTTTGGCAGCTTCCTGACATGCCGCAATGAGCGCCCCATCCGATCGCGTTGTGCTCAGTATTGCAACAGTGCTCCTGGTGGCGGGGATCGTGTTTGTGTACTCCGCAAGTGCGGAATTCGCAAGCATCCGCATTGGAGATGCTGAACACCTTGTGGTCAACCACACTCTTCGTGTTGCGCTCTCGATTGGACTGATGCTTCTGCTCAGTCGAGTAGATTACCACGTCCTCGAGCAGATAAGTCGTCCTTTGTTAGTGTTCAGTCTTGTGCTCTTGGCATTTGTCTTGGTGCAGGGTACGCAGCTGAAAGGTGCTGTGCGATGGCTCGATCTTGCTGGAATCAGTCTGCAACCATCAGAGCTCGCGAAGTTCACGTTGCTGTTTCACCTTGCAGTGCGGATGAGCCAGCTCGACGTCGAACTGTGGGATTGGAAGCGTGGGCTGTTACCGCTGATCGGATGGACAGCGCTTGTTGTCGGGGCAATTGCACTTCAACCAAACCTGTCCACAGCGGCGCTGATATTTTCGCTGGCGATGATACTGCTGTTCATCGGCGGTGCGCGCCTTACTCACCTGAGTGTGATCGCCGCCATTGGTCTAGTGGCGGTGGCACTCTACGCCGTCGGTGCAGACTACCGTGTGCAGCGAATTGCCACGTACCTGGGTTCCAACAGTGCTGCGGCTGATTCCTACCAACTCCAGCAAGCACTCATTGGATTTGCACGAGGTGGCATCATCGGTGTCGGACCCGGCCTGAGCAGGCAGCGCGATTTGTTCCTTCCGGAATCTTACGGCGACTTCATCGCTGCCATTATCGGCGAAGAATACGGTTTGGTCGGCATTGTGCTGCTGATCGCAGCATACGCAGCAATTGTTGTTCGTGGAGTACGCATTGCGGCGAGGGCACCCGATACACTCGGCTACTTGCTGGCATGTTCGGTGACGGTAGCTATCGGTTTCTACGCGTTAGTGCACGTTGGTGTCAACTGTGGGCTACTTCCGACAACCGGTATTCCACTTCCCCTCGTCAGTTACGGCGGTAGCAGTATTGTCTTCACCGCGAGTGCTCTTGGTGTTCTCCTCAACGTTAGCCGTCAAGCGAATCGCACGGATGTTGCCAATGCCTAAACGATGGCTGCCCATAGCAAATTGGATGACGGTAACGTTACTCGTGTTCAGCAGTGGAACGCTGCCTGCGCACGGGCAACTGCTTTCGCCTCTGCCGGACGATGTGCTCCATCGAACGCTCGAGGGAGTGCTCCTCGAGCACCTGGATCAATCGCTCCGTGCAAGCGAAGCACTTGGTCGGCAGCTTGCGCCGCCGGTGAGGCAACTTCTCGATGCCTCACCGGAGCTGGAAGCACTCCGGGTGGAGCTCCTTCGCGGCAATCGCCAACTCGTCACTGCTCGGCTGAGTTCCTACCTTGAGCAGCGCCCCATCCTGCCATTCCGTGGCGAAGCATACTACCTTCGCGGTGTAGCGCTGTTCGACGAAGAACGCTATGCTTTGGCTGCGCTGGACTTCGACTCCGCAGCAACGCACGCACTCCAGCGCTACCACATGCGTGGCGATTCGACTGATTGGGAATTCTGGCTGCGCGCGCAGTACTGGAAAGCCGTTGCGCTCATGCACCACTCGTCCTTCGAACAGGCAACGCAATCGTTTTGCCAGTTGCTTGAGGTTCCTTCGGACTATTGCGACGATGCGTACGTCGGCTTAGGTACGATTGCTGAATTTCGTGGCGACTATCGCGCTGCACTGGCGTACTACGACAGTGCACTCGCTTGCAGTGCGCAGGGCAACCTTGTCATCACCGCGCACATTCGTGCAGCACAGCAACTGCTGTTGCTTCGCCAACCACGTCAAGCGCTCCAACGGCTGGCAGCTGCACGTCAAGCACTCGATATGGTTGGGCAGGGGAGCGCACTGCTACCTCCGCAGAACCTTGCTCCCGATTCGGATGCGCTCATTGAGCTGCTCACTGCAGAAGCACTCAGCCAGATAGGGCAGTTTGCGCAAGCAATCGAGCGATACCGTGCTGTTGCTGCTTCTGGGACACTCCAACACTCACCGCTACGGTGGCAGGCGTACCTCGGCATTGGATGGGCAGAACTCAACCGCGGACGGTACTCAGATGCAATCACTGCCTATCGCACCGTCTCTGATTCAGTTGCCGACGTGCTCTCACTCCAGCGGGCGCAGGCACTTCTCTTTCGTGCAGTTGCCGTCGAACGCAGCGGCGATGCACTCAAAGCAATTGAACTGTTCGATGCGCTCATCGCAGACCCAGCCTTCCCGTTGCGGGCGCAGGCCTTGATCGAACGCGGACAGTTTGAGTACACGCGCGGCAAATTCCGCACAGCGTGGGTGCTCTTCGACCGTGCCTACCGCGCGGCAAGCGACCCTGCGACGATGCTCCGCGGGCTCCTGCTCCGTGCACGGACAGAGTTCGACCTCCGACGGTGGGATAGCACCATTCGCTCCTGTAATGAAGTGGAGCAGCATACGCGAAGACTAACTGCTACGATTGTCTCCAATCTCGAACTGCTCACCGCTGAAGCACAGCTCCTCCGTGGGATAGCGGCAGCAAATGAAGGGCGCTACTCGGATGCGATCACCGATCTTGGATCGTTCATTGCACGCTACCAACACCACACTCGCCGCGACGAAGCATTGCTCTGGCTTGCAGAATGCTACGAACGTTCGAACATGCTCGAAAACGCAGTAGCTGCACTGGAGCAACTACTCAACCGATACCCGAACTCCTCGCGCCGAGAGGAGGCACTCTACAACCTGGGTTGGGCACAGTTCCGGCTTCGGAAATTCGATGCCGCCACGCAAACATTTGACCGCTTGCTCGCAGAGTTCCCGCGAACTCCCCATGGAATTGACGTGACACTCCGCAAAGCGGACATGCTCTATCTTTCCAAAAAGTACGCCGACGCTGCACGGCTCTACCGGCAGGTGGTCAAAACTACCCCGCAGAGCGACGACGGCGAATACGCCCTCTTTCAGGTGGGGCAATCGCTCTACCGCCTTGGGGACTACATGAACGCTGCAGAGCACTTCCGTTCGTTTGTGCGCAACTTCCCCGAATCCCCCATTGCCGATGATGCCCTCTACAACATCGCATGGATTCGGATGCTCCAGGGCAAATGGGACGACGCTATCGCAATGTTCAATACACTGCTGCGCAGCTACCCCAATAGCGAGCTTGCACCAGCAGCACGGTTCTACATCGCCCAATGCACCTACAACAGCGGGCAATACGTTCGCGCCATTGACTTGTACCGGCAATTTTTGGCAGATTACCCATCGAGCTCGCTCGCAGGACAAGCAATCGAAGCCATACAGGATGCCTACATCAATCTCGGCCAGGATTCGCTCGCAGTCGAGGTCGCGCGGGAGTACATCGAGCGCAATCCCACATCCGAACAGAGTGCACAGATCGCCTTTCGTACAACCGATATTTTCGTCCGCAATCGCGACTTTTCCTCCGCGATAAAGGAATACGAACGCTTCATCGAGCAGTACCCAAGCAGTCGCTACGTCCCCGATGCTCTCTACGGCTTGCTCAAAAGCTTGCTCGAACTTGGCAAGGCAGATGATGCCGAACGGGTCCTCCGCCGATTAGTGCAGCACTACGACTCCAGCCAAGCTACCGAGCTCGCGCTGGTGGATATGGCAGCGTACTGGGCATCAAATTCCTTCAGCCAGCGTGCGGATTCTCTCTTTTCGGTTGTGATGACACGCTACCCTGGGACTCAAAGCTTTGCCCGTGCAGCGTACGAGCGAGCACGGATTGCGCTCGCACGCGGAGATTCAGCATCAGCGCTGGCTCTCTGGCGCCAGGCAACCATTGGTGCCGGTGAATACGCCTATCAAGCGTACTACCGACTCGGCATGTGGTACCGTGATCGTGGATCGAGCGACAGTGCACGCGCCATGTTCCGTCCGATTATCGGCTACAACGACAATCTACCGCTGGCAGCAGAAGCAGCGTATCGCATCGGCGAGCTATGGCAGCGCGACGGAAACTGTGCCGCAGCCGCTGATACCTTCTCCCTTGTGCTAGACCGCTTCGAAGGCGTCGAGGATTGGTACACGCTTTCGCTGCTTGGACTTGCCGAGTGTGCCGAAACACAAGGCGATCGCGCAAGAGCTCGCGAGCTCTACCAGACAATCATGATCCTCCGCCCTGACGACGATTTCGGTCGCACCGCTGCCGCCCGACGACGACGATTGGAGAAACGACCATGAACGCCTCTCGCCTCGCATTCGTCATTGCAATGCTTGGAACCACGCTGGCTGCCCAACAGCAGCGCGGCGAACCGATTGATTTCATGACGATTGTCATCGAAGGCAAAGAGACGCTCTTTTTGCCGAAAAGCCTCGTCAAGCATCCGCCTGAGCCACCTCCGCCATACACGCAGCGCGAGCTCGATAGCATCAACCCACTGGAGAAAACTCCCCTCTTTCGCAGCGAACCACCAGAGTACCAGCGACGGATTCTCCAGCCGAGCGACGAAACGCTCGCCCTTACAGCGCATGCGGGGCTTTATGGCTTTGCTGGACTCGATGCACTCTACCAAACACAGGTGGATCGGTACACGCTCGACCTTCGCGGGACACTCGACCGCGGCGGTCCATACCGTCCGAACGCTGATTACTTCCGCACACATTTCCGTGCACTCGCCCGAACTGCAACACAGGCAGCCCCCGACGCTCCACGCATGATGAGCAATGGCATGTTGGATGTGCAGACACGCGCTTACCAGCTCTTTGCAGTGCCTTCAGCACCAGAACGTTCAGCACAAACGATTGCGCTGATGCTCGAACAGCAATACAGCGGCAGTACCACTCTCCCTTACCACGCTGCATTCGAGCTACACCATACCCGGCTCCGCCAGATGGACTCGAGCACGACAAACGAAACCGAGCTTCGCGCGCGCGCTACCAGCATGCCCGTGCACGTTGATAACATCGTGCTCGGCGCACGTGCCGAACTGAGCGTGCGGAACTATCGCGGAGCGGCGCTCCACTTCCATACATTGGCGCTTGCTGGCATGTATTCCGATTCAATCTTCGCAGTTGAAGCGCAACTGGGCGCACAGCTTGGGACAACATCTTGGCGCACGACGGAGTTTACGCCACTTGCCGATGTTCGTGCTCGTTGGCGTATTATGCCATGGCTCTGGCTTGATGGTCGCATCCAGAGCTCGATGGCTCCCGTGTATTTCCGCAATGAACTTGCTCATTGCCCGTACCTGAGCGACACCGCTGCAATTGGTCTGCAATTGAGTCCATACCAACTCGATGCAGAGATCACCATCATCCCATCGCCCCAGCTCCAAGTTTCGGCAACCGTTCAACTCTCTTCATTCTCCGAGGCGCCATATGCCGAACCACAAGGAGATGGCACCTTTGCCCTCCGCTATGCATCCTGGACGCAACGGACGATTGAGCTCCGCAGTAGCTACACCCCAGACAGCCAAGACTTCATCCGTGCCATGGTCCGTGTGCTCGATGCAACCTTCGACAACGGCAGCCGAGTGCCGTACCGCCCGGAGTTTACAGCGGACATCGAGTACGGGAAAGCAATCACTGAACGTCTGATTGCATCAATTCGCACGGGCTATGTTTCGTCGCGCCGTGCAAGCGCGCAACGCACCGATCGGTTACAAGGCTACCTTGTTATCGCAGCACGTGGAGAATACAGGCTCAACAGCGTACTTTCTGTCACTGCCATGCTCGACAACCTTACCGGCAG
>RFIK01000101.1 GCA_003695605.1 Chlorobiota bacterium | reverse complement strand
GTTCCTGACTTGCACGACGCAAGCCACAATCCCGCACAGGGGATGGCAATCGCTATCGCAAAACGAAGGTACCGCATGACGCAATCTCCAACACGATGGTGAAACAAGTGCAAGACTCCCACATTCGGGTAGGCTTGTGTGGTGCGGAGGGTGGGGGACTCGAACCCCCACAGGCTCATCGCCCGGCGGTTTTCAAGACCGCTGCCATACCAGTTAGGCGAACCCTCCATCTGTCTGCAAAAATGCAGTGCTCGACTATTTCTGACCAAATGCCACATGAGATTTCTGGCATTGAACCACGGTGTAGTCCGGTTCTGGGCGTGCAATGAACACGACAACCTCCAGCTGGCGCCGATTCCACGTGACATCGCGGAGAGTGTACGTGTATGTCCGCGTGATGGTGGTGCCTGCGGGAGTTTGTGATGTGATCAATGGCTTTCCATATGCTCCGAGCGGTGCATCGCGGAGAACATGACGGTGGATGTAGTCTGGAACGTATGTGCCGTTGTCGAGTTGTGGGGCCACGACGCTATCTTCCACGATGTAGTAGCCGATATTGAGCGGATACTCGATCGCAGCCAGAGATTGCAGACGCACACGTATTGCGAGTTGGCCGCTGAGTGTATCAGCGAACGCATGCGTTTCGATGGCAATCGGTGTTGACGCTCGTAGCTGGCGTGCGATTGCCGAACCCCAGTTCTGCACACCAACGACGAACGATGTCCCGTCAATTTTCGACCGATCAATCACTGCGGCGGGGTACGCAAAGACACGAAACCGTGTGTTGAGTTCCTCGCCTGCTGGGGTGCGGAAATCAGTAGGATAACCTTTCGAGGCGTTAGGACGTGCAAACTCACCCGCGTGTATCGAGACGATCACGATACTATCGCCATAGACCATTGCCAGATCTGCGAGCTTGCGGTGGCCGATCGGGCAATTGGTACACTGCACACCGGTGAATTCTTCGATGAGCACTTTGTGGTATCGCGCCATTCCTGTATCAGGCTGCGTCGTGTCTTGCACGACTGTGCGTGTATATGGCGGAGTAATGACATCGCAGCTGAGAAGCCACGAGGCGATCAGTATCGAAAGAAGGTGAATGACTCGTGCGCGCATTGTCATAGCGACGATTGTGTGTCAACGTCAATCGTTACCCGCACCGATGACGAAGCATACCGCTGGGTGTATGCACTCCAGGCTGTGAGTAGCGCTCGTCGGAGCTCAACGCCATTGGGGTCGAGTTGTCGGTCACCTTTGACGAGCACGATGCGGCGGTATTTGCTTTCGAGACGCTCGATGCTCGGCCGAGCCGGTCCGAGCGGAGTGATTGCTTCGATTCCGCGCGGCATGTAGTGGGCAAACGCTTGTGCGTGCTGCTCAACGAGTGCTGCATCGGTACCGGAGAATTCAACGAGAACCACGCGCGAAAATGGTGGGTAGTGTGCCTCGCGACGTTCTTGGAGTTCGTCGTTGTAAAAAAGGTCGTAGCGGTACATCGCAGCGCACCGAATTGCCGTGTGATCGGGATGTGCCGTTTGGATGATAACCTCGCCCGGTCGGTCCGACCGCCGGCCGGCGCGACCGGCAACCTGTGTGAGCAGTTGAAACGTCCGTTCCGCTGCGCGGAAATCGGGGACGTAGAGCTGCATATCTGCATTGATGACACCGACGAGCGTAACACGGCCGATGTCGAGACCTTTTGCAATCATCTGTGTGCCGATGATGATATCGCTTCTGCCGCTTGCGAAATCGTGGAGAAGCTTCCGCAGTGAGCCTTTCGGCGACGTTGAGTCGCTATCAACACGAGCAATAACCGCAGAAACACCGTTCTGTTTCAGCAGTGCGTCGAGTTCATCTTCGATGCGTTGAGTGCCAGCACCAATTGCTTCGAGCGTCGGGTTGCCACACTGTGGGCAATGGTCAGGGACTGGATAGCTGCGGCCGCAGTAGTGGCAGCGGAGTTGATTGGTGCGTTTGTGGTAGGTGAGCGCAACGCTGCAGGTACTGCAATGCGGAACGTAGCCACACTCAGGGCACTCCAGTCGCGGAGCGAAGCCACGGCGATTGTGGAGGAGAATCACGCCTTCACGTTTGGCAACGCGCTCGATGATCGCCTCTAGCAGTATGCGAGAAAAGCGCCCATGCATCGCGCCGCGTTTGCGTTCCTCAATCACATGCACAAGCCGGATCGTCGGGAGCAGTGCGCCATCGGCGCGCCTGGCAAGCTCGAGCAGATGATAGCGCCCCGTTCCTGCGTTGTACATGCTCTCCAGCGACGGCGTTGCCGAGCCAAGCACAGCGACTGCATGCTCAAGGTGTGCGCGAACGACCGCAGCATCGCGTCCATGGTAGCGTGGGGCAGGGGATTCCTGCTTGTAGCTGGGATCGTGCTCTTCGTCCACGATGATGATCCCCACCCGCTCGAGTGGTGCAAAGAGCGCACTCCGCGGGCCAAGGACGACGCGTGCATCCCCGTTGCGAATTGCTCGCCACGCCGTATATCGCTCTGTTGCGCTCATGCGGCTATGGAACGCGATGACTCCTTCGCCGAATGCACGGTGGAAACGGTCAATCAATTGCGGCGTCAGCGAAATTTCCGGTACGAGGACGAGTGCTGTTCGACCCTGCTCGAGAGCTGTCGCAATAGCGTGAATGTACACGAGCGTTTTACCGCTGCCGGTGACACCGTGGAGGAGGAACGTTTTCGGTTTGCCATCCTCGAGCGCCTGACGGATGCGTTCGACTGCATGTGTTTGTTCATCAGTCAATGGCAGCTCACGCTCGTTGTGCTCGGGAGCGAGCGATTCCACAGGCGGCTCAGGATGACTGCTGCGCTCAATCATGGATTGCACAAGGTAGCCACGAGCAACAAGCGCGCGGAGCACACCATCGCTTGCCAGGCGCTGAGCATCCTTCCACCGAAGGGGCGCACGCACTTCTGTTGTGTGCTGAGCAATAGCTACTAGCGCCTGGGCTTGCTTCGGCGCTCGCCGCTCGAGCTCTTCGAGGACACGTTGAAATGCCTGTGCTGAGGAGGCTAATTCATCCGAAAGCTGGACCGCACGCTCCACCGGCGGCGACTGCGCACCCTCGATACTGGTGAGAAGCTCGATGTACCCGGCTTGCTCGAGTGCTTCGAGCTGGGCGGTGATGCTTTCTGCTTCCAGTTGGCGCTCTACATGCGCAATCGTCACCGGTGAGCGGTGTGATGCCAGAAGCGTCAGCAATCGTGCTCGCTTTGGGGCACGGCGTTCCATCGCACGCTGCTCTTGCTCACTTGGCATTCGTCGAATGCGGACGCGCACAACCGATTGGGGTGCAAGCGGTCGGGGGAGAGCTGCTGCGAGTGCTTCACCCCATGAGCAGAGGTAGTAATCGGCAATCCATCGTGTAAGGTCCAGCAGGACAGGGGGAATCGCCGGCTTTTGTTCATCGAGGACCTCAGCAATAGGCTTTGCGTCTGGATGTGGAGGAACGTCCAGCTCAACGACGATGCCGGTATAGAATTTATTCCCGAACGGTACGATGACACGCGAGCCGCGTTCAACCGCATGGTCGCTCGAGGCGCGGTACGTGAAGAGTTTGCGCATCGGTAGCGGCACTGCAACGTTGACGAAGCGGTCCATCGCGTGCTACGCTCCCGATGTGCAACGCCGAATGCTTACCAGCGTCGGAGCATCTCGACAAAGAGTCTGACGCCGACACCTGTTGCACCTTTTGTCCAGTAAGGACCGTCCTTTGGCGCCATTCCAGTGCCGGCAATATCCAGGTGCGCCCATGGGTAGTTGCCGATGAAGTGCTTCAAAAAGAGCGCAGCAGTGATTGCCCCCGCCGGACGCCCGCCGGTGTTCTTGACGTCGGCAACGTCGCTTTTGATCTGTTCGAGGTAATCCTCGTGGAGGGGAAGCTCGCAGACGTATTCGCTGGTTGCATCGGCTGCTGCCTTGATACGATCGAGGAGTGCGCGATCGTTGCCCATCAGACCTGACGTCACGTGCCCTAAAGCAATGACGCAAGCACCGGTCAGCGTTGCAATGTCCACGACTGCTTGCGGCTTGAATCGTTCGGCATAGGTCAGTGCATCGGCTAAAATCAAGCGCCCTTCGGCATCGGTGTTGTCAATCTCGGCAGTTTTCCCGTTCATGAAGGTGATGATGTCGCCGGGACGATATGCTGAGCCACTCGGCATGTTCTCTGTCGCTGGAACAAGTCCGACGACATTGATTGGGAGCCGAAGTTTTGCGACTGCGTAGAGCGTCCCGATGACCGTTGCTGCGCCGTGCATGTCCATTTTCATCTCTCCCATGCGGTCGGCGGGCTTGATCGAAATGCCGCCAGTGTCGAACGTAACACCCTTGCCGACGAGGACGATCGGCCGCTGGTTTGCACCACCGCCTTTCCATTCCATGACGATGAACACAGGCGGCCGAACGCTCCCTTGATTGACAGCCAGCAGGCCTCCCATCTTGAGCGCTTCGATTTTACGTTTGTCGAAAACCTGGATCCGAAATCCGGCAGCTTTCGCAGCACGGCGGGCGTGCTCAGCCAGCGTCTCGGGGTAAAGATCGTTGCCGGGCATATTTGCCAGATCGCGCGCTATGTACACCCCTTCGCAGATGGTGGCAGCTTGCTCAATGGCCGCACTCATTGCACGAGAGCGTGAGGTTCCAACAATCGTTACATCGTCCAGTTGCTTGGGTTGGTCGCTGGTTTTGTACCGCGTGAATGCGTAGCTACCAAGCACTGCGCCTTCGACGATTGCAGTTGCTGTCGGTTCTGCACCGAGGGGCGACCACTCGGGAAGCACAAAGGCAATGCTTGGTGCTCCGTTACCCGCGCGGCGTGCGGCAGTTGCAGCGGCGCGGCGGAAACTCTCTGCTGTGAGCGTACTATGATCGCCGACACCCACGACGGCCACCTTCTTCGAACGCGAGCGATCGGCAACGTATGTAGCGACAAACGTTCCTTTTTTCCCAGTGCACTCGTTCGAACTGAGTGCTGCCTCTGCTGTGGGGAATTGCTCCTGGATTGATGCCTGTTGCTCGCGCCAAAGTTGCTCAGTTTCTGGAAGGAAAAACACCACAACATCGCTTCGAACCTGCGATGGTGCAGCAACCTGATACCGTGCGTTCATTGAACAAGGTGATAATTGAACATGGCGCTGCAAACTTACGGAGCGGTTCGAAGGCTACGGTAGCTGCCGTTGCACGACCAGACCAATGCCACCAGGGAATAGCACCAGTTGCGCATGTGTGGAATTATCGAGACGAAAGCCAGCCATTTCACCGCCGACGTAGGCATCCATGAGGTTGAAGGCATAGATTGCCACCAGCCAGAGTGCAGCAACATCACGCTGGTCACGGTAGAATTCACGTTCGCGGAGTGCAAGGGTTTTGCGACTATCGGTTGAATCGTACTGCTGGTACCGCCGGTCGGCGTCGAGGAAACGTGCGTTGTTCCACGCAACAATGCTACCGACCGCGGCGCATGCGCCGAAAACGAGTGCAGCTTTAGGTACTGAGCCATAGTACAACTGCCCCCAGCCGGGGAGCACAGCAGATCGCCAGAGAGCACCGAGCGGCGTAACGCTATCTCGAACAGCCGATGAATCTGCACTCGCATGTGCGACAAGGCACGATGCCAGCAAACTACCCAACAGCGATAAGCTCGATTTCAACAAGTGCATCCTTCGGAAGTCGGGAAACTTCGACGGTCGAGCGGGCAGGTTTTGAGGAGCTGAAATATCGCTCATAGACTGCATTCATCTCGGCAAACGAATCCAACGAGCGGAGAAAAACCGTTGTCTTGACGACATTCTCCAGCGAGAGTCCTACCGCAGCTAGCATTTCTGCGATAGTACGGCAAATTTGGTCGGTTTGCTCGGCCACGGTCGTACCGACGAGCACGCCATCGGGGCCAAGTGCGATTTGACCTGAGAAAAAGTACCACTGGCCCCCAACGCGGACGATGGGTGAATACGGGCCGATCGGTGCTGGTGCGCCTGGAGGGGTGAGTGTCTCTTTCATCACAGCAGCGCAATCTATGTGGAACTACTTGCTTGAATCTGCGACAACCAGGACGATCTCGCCTGGACGGATCATGCCGTACCGCTCGCGGGCGAGTTGTTCGAGAAGGAGTGTGTCGCGTTCGAGCCGCGCTGCGTATTGCCGCAGGGAATCGAGCATGCGGCGCTTTTCGGCAATAGCAGCATCGAGCGCAGTATCGTTGTGCTCCAGCTTGAGTCGTGTCAGGAGACCGTAGCGGGAAAAGATCAACCACGCCACAAACACGATGACTCCACCCACCAGCCATGTGCGTGGGCGCTGAGCGATTCCGAGAAGGCGATCGAACAGTTTCACAATCGGCAAAATTAGCCGCTGCTTCATCAGCCGTCGCAAAGAGTGTGTTGTATATTCGCTCAGCTAACCTGATGCAAACGGTGATGAAGCACGTAGCGGCCGACGTCGAACAGCTTCGCGAGCAGTTCCGCGTATTTCTGCGGACGAAAATGTACCGCAACACCCAAGAGCGTTTCCGTGTGCTCGAGCGGGTAGCCGAGTTAGATCGGCACTTTACCGCCGACGAACTCTACGTCTACATGAACACGTGCGGCGATAAAATCTCGCGGGCGACGGTCTACTCGACGCTCGATCTGCTCACGCGCTGCAACATCTTGGTCAAGCATCGCTTCCAGGGCGATAGCGCGACTTACGAACTGGCAGCGCGCAAACCGAATCACGACCACCTCATCTGCCGCGACTGTGGGCACATGATCGAGTTTCAGGAAAGCGCGTTACTCGCACTCCAGGATTCCATCGCTGAACGCTACGGTATGCGCGCGTTGCGGCATTCGCTGCAAATTTTCGCCCAGTGCCGTGACCAAGAACACTGCACGCATCGGCGTCATGGGGAAGATTCCACCACGTCTGACGACTAAAGACATTATGCCTGCTCGCGACCTTGTCATTGTTGAGTCCCCGACCAAAGCTCGCACGATTCGCCGGTTTCTGGGCGATGGCTACACTGTTGAATCCTCGCAAGGGCACGTCCGCGATTTACCGGAGGACAAGCTCGGCGTTGAGATTGAGAAAGGATTCAAACCCACCTACATCGTGATTGCCGATCGGGAGCCAATTCTCCAGCGGTTGCGGAAGTTAGCAACGGAAGCGGATACGATTCTTTTGGCAACTGATGAAGATCGCGAAGGGGAAGCAATAGCCTGGCATCTGGCGGAAGCACTCAAGCTCGACCAGGCGAAGACTCGGCGCATTGTCTTCCACGAAATCACACGCTCGGCAATTGAGCGTGCCATCGCAACCCCGCGAAGCATTGACATGAACTTGGTCAATGCCCAGCAAGCACGCCGTATTCTCGATCGCCTGGTGGGGTATAAGCTTTCGCCGCTGGTGTGGAGGAAAGTTGCTGGTGCACCATCAGCAGGTCGTGTTCAATCAGTTGCAGTGCGGCTTATCGTCGAGCGAGAGCGGGAAATCGAGTCATTCGTTCCGACGGTGCAGTACCGCCTCCGCGCGCGCTTCCGCACCGCGGCAGGTGAGCTTGTTCGCGCAGAGCTTGACCGACGCCTCGACGATGCGGAAGCAACGCGTGCAGTGCTCTCGAACCTCATTGGAGCAACCTTCACGGTTGAATCTCTCCAGACCAAGCCAGGGAAAAAATCACCACCGCCTCCGTTTACAACCTCCACACTCCAACAGGAAGCCTCCCGACGGTTCGGGATGCCGATCCGAGTCACAATGCAGATTGCGCAGCAGCTCTACGAATCTGGCTACATCACCTACATGCGCACCGACTCGGTATCACTGAGCGAGGAAGCCTTAGCTGCTGCGAGCGATACCATCGTTGCGCTGTTCGGTAAGCGGTATCATACCCGGCGACAGTACCAGACGAAAGTTGCCAACGCTCAAGAAGCGCATGAAGCGATCCGCCCCACTGACTTTTCGCGTCGCACACTCGAGGGGGAAAGCCGCCAGATGCAGCAACTCTACGAGCTCATCTGGAAACGTGCACTCGCTTCACAAATGAGTGACGCTGAGCTGGAGCGCACAATTGCGACCATTGCACCCTCGCGTACTGAAGAACGCTTCATTGCCGAAGGCGAAGTGATCACCTTCGATGGATTCTTGCGGCTCTACTCCGACCAACGTGATGAAGACGCCGAGAACGAAGATGCAAGCGAATCAACGCTACCTTCGCTTGCAGTAGGGGAACAACTTTCCCCTGAAGAGATTTGGGCACGCCAAACATTCTCGCGGCCACCAGCACGCTATACCGAAGCGAGCCTTGTGCGGAAGCTCGAAGAACTCGGTATCGGCAGACCCTCGACGTATGCGACGATCATCGGACGTATCCAAGAGCGGGGGTACGTCGAGCGCAGGAGCACCGATGGCACAACGCGAGAGATTCAGGTCCTTCGGCTTCGCGATGGCACCATCGTCGAGGAGAAAGAAACTGAGACGGTCGGAGCTGAGCGCAATAAGCTCTTCCCGACAGTCATTGGGAATTTGGTCACTGATTTCCTCACCGAGCACTTCCCAGATATCGTGGACTACCAATTCACCGCTACGGTCGAAGAACAATTCGATCAAATCGCGCGCGGTGAACTCTACTGGCAGACGATGCTCGAGAGCTTCTACAAACCGTTCGAGCAGCGGCTCGGCCAAGTGATAGCGACAGCGCCGAGTGTCGGACGACGAATGCTCGGCACCGATCCCCAGACAGGAGAAGATGTGTACGTTGGGATCAATCGCTACCAGCGATTCTACGTTCAGCGTGGTGATCGCTTTGCGAACATTCCCAGCACGGAGCAACTCGACGAGCTTACGTTGGAGCGTGCACTCTACTATCTGCAGT
>RFIK01000100.1 GCA_003695605.1 Chlorobiota bacterium | reverse complement strand
GTCTTCCACTACGAGCCGAAAAGCGAGCTTGGCAAAAAGCTCCACTTTCTCGTCCACGGGGTTCACCACGACTACCCGCGTGACCGCACGCGACTGGTGATGCCGCTTCTGGTGAGCGTCCCATTGGCAACAGCGCTCTACCTGCTCTACGGCGTGCTCTTCCCTCCGGGGTGGCACGACGGGTTTTTTGCAGGGTTTGTCGCGGGCTACGTTGCCTACGACTCGATTCACTACATGACACACCACTGGTCGCTCCGCGGCCGGGTCGGCAGGTTCTTGAAAGCCTACCACATGAAGCACCACTACGTTGACCCGCACTCTGCGTTCGGCGTGAGCAATCCGCTGTGGGACTACGTCTTCGGCACAACGCCGAAGCCAGCGGCACCTCCGAGAAATCAGCATGCAGCATGACCCGCAGCGCTGGCGGTTGCGCCAGCTCCGCCATGCACTGCATGCTGCCAAGCTTGATGCAGCGCTGCTGGTGCATCTACCCTCGATCCGTTACCTGACGCGCTTTTCGGGATCGAATGCTACTGTGCTCGTGGTGGAGCGGAGTGTACACTTTTTCACCGATGATCGGTATGCTGAGCAAGTCAAAGCAGAGCTGGCACAGTTGCCGAATTTGGCTGTCCACATTACGCGCGAGGTCCTTCCAGAAGTTGCCACGATCTGCCGCAGCCGCGGGGTGACGCGACTCGGCATCGAGGAGCGGGCGATGTCGGTGGCAAACTATCGCGTGTTCCGCAAGTACGCGCGCGGTGTCGCACTCCGTCCGTTGCCACCTGTGGAGCATCTCTGGATGCGCAAGTTCCCCGAGGAGGTGGAGGCGATCCGCGCTGCTGCACGCATTGCCAGCACTGTGTACGAGGAGGTGCTTGCACTCGTTCGTCCAGGCATGCGTGAACGCGACCTGGCAGCAGAGCTTTCCTACCGCACTCGCCAGAAAGGGTCGGAAGCTGACGCATTCGAAATCATCGTCGTTGCAGGCGAGCACGGCGCGTTCGTCCACGGACGCGCTTCCGATCGGAAGCTCCGCAAGGGTGATGTAGTCACTGTTGATTTCGGATGCCGCGTTGCCGGTTTCCATAGCGACATGACGCGCACGTTCGCAATCGGGAAACCTCCGAAGGAAGCGCTCCGTGCATGGGAAGTCGTCACGAGTGCGCATGCTGCGGCGTTGGAGCACCTTCGCGCAGGTGCACGTGCTGCTGCTGTTGATCGCGCAGCGCGGCAGGTTATCGAGCGTGCAGGCTACGGCGAGTATTTCCGCCATTCGCTTGGGCATGGGCTTGGCATCGAGGTGCACGAATCACCGGCGCTCTCGCCACGCAACCCGAACGGTGTAATCCCCGCTGAGTGCGTCGTCACGATCGAACCTGGCATCTATCTTCCTGGCCGCTTTGGGATGCGGCTGGAAGATGACGTTTTCGTTGGGCGCGACCGCATCGAGCTGCTTACAACCGCACCACGCCAGATGATCCAGCTCTAAGAGCTGCGGAACGCGCGGAGGAAGTACGTCAGGCTCAAGAGGGCGTAGCGGCGCAGAACATTTGTCTGGACATCCTCGACGTAGCCACTGCCGACGTTCCGCGTGATCGAGTTGTTTCGACCGAATGCGTCGAAGACCGAAAGCCGCACTTCACCACGACCGTCGAGAAAGCGCTTGCCCACACCGAGATTGAGCAGCGGAACCCCAACGTTGTAGCCGTCTGCAAGCCCCACCGTTGCAACGTAGTTGAACTCTACAGAGAACACCCATCCATCGAGCCAGGCGGAGGAATCGCTCGTGATGTACGTGCCGCGCGCGAGGATTGTGTGCGTTGCAAAGCGTTGATTGAGCTGGCTTCGAATCGTGTTCTGGACGCTGTTCCACGCTGTTCGACCGCTGACAGTGAAGTCGAGATTTTCGCTGATGTTACTCGTGATGCTCAGTCCGGGGGTGACGATGGTTGAGTGGGCGATGTTCTCTTGGCCGTTGACAAGGCTTGGATCGCGCTGATAGGTGAGCGCAAGTGTTCCGCTGACGTTGAGCTTGAGCCGGTCGAGCAGTGTCACTGGGCGGCTGTAGAGCACGAACGCAGTGGCGTTCCAATAGCCGTCGAGATTGGTCGGACGTGAAAGCTGCGTTCCAGATGGAAGTATGACGTTCTGGGTGCCATTGGCCAGTTCGAGAGCGATTGTTGTATCGCGTGCGGCGATCGTCGTTGCCGTTGCGATACGGCTGTTGGTCAGATTCCCATTGAGCGAGACAAAAAACGACGATGCAGACGATAGGTCAAACGTCCCATACGTGAGCCAAACGGTGTGGGTGTACTCTTGACTGAGCTGGGCGTTGCCGATGGAAAGTTGGAGCGGGTTGGTGTTGTCGAGCGCTTCCTGGAGTTGGCCCGGTGACGGCAGATTTGTACGTGTCGAGTACCATGCGCGGAAAAAGCTTGTCATCGTTGGGCGCGTTGTCACCGAGAGTGTTGGTAGAAGTGCGTGGAATTGCCGCGTGAGCGTAAACGTTGGGAGTGTCGAACTGGCAACTGTTTCCGACTGGTCAACGGCAAAGGTGAGCAGCTGCAGATCGGTGCCGAACTCGATATTCCACAGGCCAACATCACTTTGGCGCATCATCGGTCCCATTCCGCGAGGTGCGAAGCTGCGCATGAGCCCTTGCATGAGCTGGGTGGCTGTACTTGTATCCGGCGAGCCCAAGGTAAGCTTGTACCGAATGCCCGGGCGATGTTCACGTCCGTTGCTCGTGGTGCGCCAATCGGCGCGGAAGTCCTGTCCACCACGTGGCTGGGTCCACGACCGATCCAGCTCAGCTGCGGTGTTGGTGACGGTGTAACCGAGTTGGAGCTGCTGTCGCTCGGCGAGCGGCTCGGTGTAGAGCACATTTGCACTCACCGTGCGGACGGTGCCGTCTTGCGGCTGCGTTGTGGTGAGGGTATCGAAGCGTGGCGCACCGTCGTAGTAGGCATTGAGCGAACTGGTGGATGGGTCGCTGGAGTTCGTCTGCTGGTTCCACTGCAGCCGCGCAGAGAGCGTTCGCCCTTCGGTGAGGAACCGGTGGCGGTAGAGCAGCTCGGAGTTCGTGGAGAAGCCATTTCCTGTCGTTTTGTTCTGGGTGGAGAGTGCGTTGAGTACGGCGTCACTCTGCGCAAGTGTCTGTGTCAACGCTGTGCTCGATCGGGTGGTGCTTTGCCAGGTAACGCGTGGAGTAAGCAGCAGCGAATTCATCGAGTCGAGCGTAATATCTGCGCGGAGATTGAGTCGGTGGTTCAGGTTGCGCGTTTCAGCGCTCGAGCGCTGCATGTTCCGTTGTGTTGCGGAGTCCCCAAGGAAGAGCAAGCGATCGAGCGATTGCTCCGCGTCGTTTGTTGAAGCGTTCAGGAAGTAGCTCCCGCTCAGGTCGAGCCACGAGCCGAACTCATTCGAGTAGTTGAGCGCTGCTGCGTGGCTTTGCGTAATGCCATCGGAGGGTGTTACCAAGAACGTGCTCAGATAGCCCGGCCCATCGCCGCCGGGGCGAATGCGCCCCATGCTCTGCCCCATCGCACGGAAGGCGCTCCCGACCATCCGCATGAAGGGATTGCCACCGCCGAACATGCCGAGAAGGTCCTCGATGGCGAAGTTCTGCTGGTTGATGTTGTTGCTCATTCCCATCACCGCGAGCCGCTGGTCGCCACCCCAGTAGTTGACGTTCGCACCTACGGTGTAGCGGGTGTTTTCGCCATATCCAGCGTAGAGTTTGCCGAATTGGCCGTTGCGGCGGTCTGGACGCGTGACGAGATTGATCGTCTTGATCCGCTGGCCGTCGTCGAAGCGTGTAAACTGCGCTTGATCGCTCATCTGGTCGAACACTTGCACGCGATCAATGACTTCAGCGGGAATTGTCCGCAGCGTTGCCATCGGATCTTGTCCGAAAAATGGCTTCCCGTCAACGAGCACTTGCTGCACGGTTTGCCCTTGCGCGCGGACTTGGCCACTTTCGATTTCGACTCCTGGCAGCTTTGCGACCAGTTTATCGGCATCGGCATTCCGCTCGGTCTTGAATTGGCTTGCGTTGTATTCGAGCGTATCTCCCTTGACTTCGATTCGCGGTGCAGCTTCCTCGACGACGACTTCACGGGCTTGAACGCTCGAGGGGCGAAGCCGGAGCACACCGAGGCGGAGCGTATCGCTCCCACGAACGCGGAGCGGACGCACAAGGCTGTCGTACCCAATCGAGCGCACGTGCAACAGGTAGAATCCCTCGGTAAGACGCAGCGAAAATCCTCCACTGCGATCGGTAATGGCACCTCCGACGACCGGGCCACCCGGACGCTGTACGGAAACCGTTGCGCCAAGCACCGGCGTGCCACTGCTACTATCGGCCACGACACCGACGACAACCTGCGCCGTCGCTGCTACCGAGACGAGAGCAACTAACCACACTCGAGCAAGCATTCGTCCAAGAAGCGAAAGTGAACAAGCAATGCAACGCCATAAGACGCAGCCACTGCCAAAACGTTGAACAGCACAAATGGTTGCAGGTACTGAACACTGAAATGGTACTGCCTGCGTCACTATGGGCAGTTTCACTTTTTTCGGTTCACAATGGCAACATTAGCGCAACTGCTGGCCGGAGATCAGCCGGTTCTTGTGGATTTTTCTGCGGAGTGGTGCGGGCCGTGTCAGATGCTCGCGCCCGTTCTCAAGGAGATTGCGCGGGAGTTCTCCGGCAGGCTGACGGTCATCACCATTGACGTGGACAATCCGAAAAATCAGACCTTCGCGGCATCGCAAGGGGTGCGAAGTGTGCCGACTCTGGTGCTTTTCCATCGCGGCACACCGGTATGGCGAGCCACTGGCTACCGTCCGGCAGCACAGCTTTCCCGCGAGCTTCGGCAGCAGCTTTCCGCGATCGAGCACGTCGCTCAAGAATAAGCTTCCTCGACCTGCTGGCGAACAGCTTCCCAATCCACGCCAGGTGCAAGGGTTGTGCGCTCCAGGTGTGTCGCCATCGAGGGGATCGGCACCCAGAGAGTCCATCGTTTCCCGAAGAGAATGCGGCGCCATCCCCAGAGCCACGCTTTTGCCATGATCGCTGCCTCGGTGGAGCTTCGAACGTTGCGAAGCGGGTGGAACACTCCATGCTTGGTCAGCGCCATCCACATGCTCGCGTCGAAATTGCCCTTCGCATAGGTTCGCCAGAGCGTCTGCGAGCGTCGAAGGATGGAGCGGCGGGTCAGAAACGTCAAGCATGTTGTTCCGGCTGAGCGCCAATGGTAGCCTGCTGCATACCGCATCTGCAGGCAGCCGCGGTGGAGGGGCATCTGGTAGTAGTCGGGGTAGTCATACGGCGCCAGGAAATGTGCATCGCGATGCTCCTCGGCAAATGCAAGGAGGCATGGCAGCGTCCCCGGGCGGTAGAGGTAGTCGTCTTCGGCAAAATACACGAACTCAGCGTGCCGCTGCTCGAGCAGATAGTCGAGTTGCTCGATGAACGTTGCTGCATTCCCAACGCGTCGGCGATGGACGATTTCCGTGTGCTCTGGTGCGAAATAGCGTCGGACAAGCGTTTCGTACTCTGGCGGGCAGCCATCGAGAATTGCGTACATGTGGGTGCGCAGATCGCCCAACGCCAGCCGAAGCGAGCGCATGCCCAGTTCTGCGAGGGCAAACTTGTCGGTCGCGTAGAACGCTGGCGATTTTGCAATGCCCGGATAGACGCGATACGCAATTGCCAAATCGTACTGCATCACACAATCATTGCATGGTGGCTACAACGATCGCGGTACCGAGGAGGACGCCGTAGAGCGATGCTGTAAGAACGGTGCGTCCCAGCAGCACCGTGTACTCTGCCCCGTTTGCCAGTGGCAGCTCGCGTCCGATACGCCACGCGAGCGGTAGTGAGGCGACTGGTACGGCAGCTTCGGCGGTGGCGCTACTGAGCACAATCGCAACAGCGTAGGGAACACCGAGGAGAAATTGCACCAGCGTCGTTGCTCTCGTTGTGCCGAGTCGCACTGCAAGAGTTCGTTTGCCGCAGGCACGGTCATGTTCGACATCGCGGAGGTTGTTGATGCCGAGAACTGCAGCTGCAAAACATCCGAAGGCGATTCCGCTCAGGATCGGTTCGGTGGCAAGTCGGGAGTGCTCGACTGCGTAGGCTCCCGCCGCGGGGACGATGCCGAAGAACACCAGTGCAGCCACTTCACCGAAGCCAACGTATGCCAGTGGTCGCGTGCCAGTGGTGTAGAGCCACGCCAGAGCCAGTGCAACTAGTCCTACAGCGAGCAACCACCACCCTACCAGCGTAACAAGCCACACTCCGAGTGCCAGAATAATCGCCGACAGTACACGCGATGCATTTCGCATTGCTGCAGGGGAAATCGCACCGAGGGCAACCGCTCGCGGAGGACCGATGCGGTCGGGCGTATCGGCGCCGCGCTCGTAATCGCCGAGCTCATTGACGAAGTTTGCCAGCACCTGGAGCAACACCGCACACAGGAGCGTTCCGCCTGCAGTTGCACTGTTGAATGCTCCATCGCGCCAGGCCCACGCAAGCCCAATTGCTGTCGGGAAAAAACTGAGCGGGAGCGTTCGCGGCCGCGTCGCCCGGAGCCACCAGCGCCAGTTAGCTATCGTGGAATTGGCCATCGGAGCGGCAAAACTACGGTGTAACTTTGTACGCCACTGGTTGAACCCTCTCTCGGCTGGATGCTCTTCCGACTGTGTGTCGTGCTCTTGGCAGTTGCTGTGGGTCTGCGTGCGCAGACCGCAGGGGAACGTCCGCGTGTTGCCCAGCGCTATGTTATCCACAAGCTGGAAATCCGCATCATCCCTGATAGTGCCGAGACCAATTTGCCCGTGACCGCATCCCAACTCCGTGGCATTGTTTCGCTCCAGCCGACCGAACTGACGGTGGCGAGCCGCATTCTCCGTGAGGTTGCCTATAACGGTTTGGACGTCCCGGATTTTCCGCGTCCGATCACGATGATCTTCGCTCGCGCCTACGCCGAAGCTGTCCAGCATGACCTGCGGTACTTCGACCGCTCTGCAGCTGACTATGACGTCCTCCGACTAACCGATTACGTCAACCAGTTCGGCTATCACGACGCGCACGTCCGCTATCGCTTTCACATTGGCCAGCGAGCGCGGAATAACACGCTCGAATACATCGTGCAGTTGGGACGGCGTTACCAGCTCGATACCGTTGTTGTGCTCGGTCTCGACGAGCTTCCAGACGACATTCAGCGGAGCGCAGCCGCAGTTGCTCGGACGGTGAAACTCCCCCAGCCGTACAGCGAAATCACTGTTCGCTCGATGCTCGAGACGCTGCTCGATACGCTCCGCAACAGCGGCTACATTCGAGCAGGCTATGCCCAGCAGCGGGATAGCCTCGCTGGTGAGCGCGTTCGCTTGACGCCAGTAGTTACGAGCGACACTATCGCTAAGCGCGATAGTGTCACTGTATTTCTCGAACCTGGCAAGCGTTACAAGGTGGGCAGCATTTCGGTTTTCGATAGTGCCCGGGGCAATCCAATCATCGGTGCTGAGCTGAAGGCACGCCAGCTTGTTCTGTCTCCTGGGCAATGGTACAGCCCGCAGGGCATTGAGCGGAGCATCGCCAACTTGATGGCACTCGGGACATTCGACCGCATCTGGGCGGATACAACAACAAGTGGCGACTCGCTCGTCAACGTCCGTTTGTTCCTCTACTACCGCCGCGTCTGGGAAGCGAGCATCGGGTGGTTTTTCAACTCGACATTCCCCGACAACTTCAACAACACGGGCATTGATCTGACCTACCTCCACCGCAACCTCTTCAATGCTGCGCAAGCAGTGACGGTGTACGTCCGTCCAACGCTCCGGAACACCTCGTACTTTGCGCAGCTGTTGCCCGATTCCGGGCTTGGGCGCTCCTTTGCAATCATTGACAAAGACCTCGAATCCGGCTTGCTCTTCACGCAGCCTGACTGGTTTCGCATCAGCGACCGGTTGCGCGTGGATGCGAACGCGCAGGCAACGGCATCGTACCGATTTGTCGTGGACCCATTCAAGCTGCTGACGCTCTCGCTCCGAGCAGGTGTGACAGTGCCACTCAATGGCTTCGAGGAACGCGTGCAAGTGGATCTGCAGTTGGAAGCCAACCGGCCAGAACGCTTCAACGAAGCGCTCCAGCGCGCCGTCGAGCGCAATCCAATGATTGATAGCCTCCTCATCCGCGAAACACTCGAGCAGTACCGACTGCTGAACGCATTCACTGGCGGGCAGCTTCGCTGGACGTCGGCGATCGTCGCGCTGCGCTACTTCCGCGATTTCCGGAACGACCTGTTCTACCCGTCACGGGGCAATACGCTGACGATGTTCTTCGAAACTACCGTCGCTCGGTTGCTGTCGGGGTATTCCCAAGTGCAAATGACCTACACGACGTACCATCCGGCTGGGAGCGGGGTAGCAGCATTCAAATTCCGTGGAGGGTGGATTTGGTGGCACGATCCGGCGACGACGATTGTGCCCTTCGATCGGCACTACTTCGCAGGCGGAGCAATTAGCATTCGCGGCTATCCCAGTCGCCAATTGGTGGATCTGCGCTCGGGCGGAGCAAATCCTGCCGAGCTTGGAACGCTGACTAGCTATATCGGCAGTGGCACAATTGTCGAGCTGAGCGCCGAGCTTCGCTACTCGCTTTCGTACTACGAATCGCTCGGCGACTTCCTTGCTTCCCAGGTGAGCCGCTTAGGGTTTGTGTTCTTCGCTGATGCGGGCAATGCCTTCAATCGCCTCACGCGCGATGCCTATGGGACGGCGAGGGTTGGCGATGTGCTCAATCCATCGCGCTGGGCGTGGGTGGTAGGAACGGGCATTCGCTACGCACTTCCTGCAGGGCCGGCGCGACTGGACTTCGGACTGCGCGTCTATGACCCAATGCAACCCGATCGGCGGTGGATTACCCAACGCAGAGTCCTCGGTTCGATCGAATGGCAAATCGGCATCGGGCATGCGTTCTAAGAGAGCAGGAGTGAACCGTTGAACCCGTGGCAGGGCCAATGCAGCCCGACGGGGTGCGCATCAGCGCCGGGAGTCCGTAATCTGTGCAGCCAAGTGCGCAATCGTGTCGGCAATCTGCTCGAACCGTGTTTCCGCGGCTGCACGCGTTGCTCCAGCGATGTAGCGATCGAGTGGCTGCGCGACCATTCCTGCAAGCGCCGAGGCAAGTGCCGATGCATCGCCTGGAGGAACAACCACGCCCGCATTGTAGGCGCGCACGTCCTCGGCAAGGCCGCCAACATCGGTGACGACAACGGGTTTGCCGAATGCGAACGCGATCCGCTGCACTCCCGACTGAGTCCCCGAATGGTATGGGAGCACAACAACGTCCGCCGCAGTGTAGTAGAGCGGGACATCTTCGTTCGGAACGTATTCGGCAATCCACCGGATGCGGTCGGCAACGCCACTTTGCGCGATGAGTTCTCGGTAGGTCTGAGGTTTTTCGTAGCATTCGCCGACGATCAGCAGAACGGTATCGGGAGCATCAAGCATGCTGAACGCTTTGATGAGCGTTGCGAGCCCTTTGTACGGGCGGATGTAGCCGAAAAACAGCAGTACACGCTTGCCGCTCAATCCTAACGCCTCTTTCGCAGTTTCAGGTGCCCAACGCTGGGGGGAATCGTTCGGAGTAAGAAACAGCGGCAGATGTGCACGCGCGACGGGGCGTTCGGGATAGAGCATCCGCAGTCGCTCGGCAACGGCTGATGAGAATGCGATGAATGCGTCCGCATAGTGGAACGTTCGCCGTGTCAGCCACCAATCAACGCGTCGTGCTTCGTGGGAGATGATGTTTTCCGCAAGCACGATTGTCGGCACGCGGTGCAATCGCCGAAGACGGCGGAGGATTGCCCCATAGCACAGCCCGAAGAAGGGTTGGTACCAATCGAGCAGGAGTATGTCTGGTTCGAAGGCGGCAACTGCACGTGCCGTGCGGTACCACGTCGGCGGTGCGATCGAATCAATGATACGCATTGACGGGTGCGGCTTGATCGGATGGCGGCTGTGGTCCTCTTGCCGAGTTCCAGGAAAGAGCAGTGCTGGATAGAGCCGAGAGAAGCTGAAGACCCGGACCTCTGCAGACTGCGCAAGGAGTTCGTACAGGTGCCCAACGACAGCCGCTGGTCCCCCGCGGTACGGATAGGCTGGACCGATGATACCGATCCGGCCGAGCTTACGAGTCGCCATTGGGTTCCTTGATACGGTAGCCAATGCCGCGCACGTTGTGGATGAAATGCTTGCCGTCGTACTCGATCTTCGATCGCAAGCGTTTGATGTACACGTCCACAACGTTCGACATGGAGTTGTAGGGGTCGTTCCAGACGTGCTGCATGATCATCGTGCGGCTAACGATGCGGTGTTTGTTGCGCATGAGAAATTCGAGCAGCTCGTACTCGCGTGCGGTGAGCTCGATTTCTTTGTCGCCGCGCCAAACCAGATGTGCTGCCGTATCGAGCACGAGGTCCCCGACGGTGATGCGTGTTGCTTTCTGTGCGGAAGAGCGTCGAATCAGCGAGCGAATGCGTGCTGCCAATTCATCGAAGTGGAACGGCTTGGCAAGGTAATCGTCGGCGCCGAGATCGAGACCGCGCACGCGATCTTCCGTGCTGCCGCGAGCGGTGAGGATGAGCACTGGCGTTGTGATGTCCGCAGCGCGGAGTTCGGTCAGAACCTCAAATCCGCTCTTGCCAGGGAGCATGACGTCGAGGATGATTGCGTCGTAGATGTTCTCAAGCGCCATGTCGAGTCCCTGGATGCCGTCGAGAGCGATGTCTACAGTGTAGTGCTCTTCCTCCAGTCCGCGCTGGATGAAGCTGGCAACTTTCTCTTCGTCCTCAATGACGAGAATGCGCATAGTCTCACTGCAGGCGGTAGAACAAGAGCATCCATTCGGCATTATCGAGTCGGAGCTCGTGCTGGTCGAGCCGAGCAACGCGCAAGCGCACACGTGCCTCCTCTCCAGGCAGAAGCAACTGGAGTGTGTCGCCGCGGAGTCGGTAGTTCAACCGGAGCGTATCGGAGCTCGGACCGAGTGGGAGAAGCAACTGCCCAGCGCGGAATTCAACCGTGCGCCCGCTGAGCGCTAGTGTCGTAAATGCTGCCGCGATTCGTCCGATTGCGCTTGAATCGCGCCTGGTCAGCGAGTGAAGTTCCCAGCGTCCTTCGAGCATCGCTGGCTCGAGTACTGTGCACCCGAGCGCAAGCGCAACCAGGAGAATGCACGCCCAGTATTTAGCGCACATAGACAGGTTCGAAGGATTTCCACCCACTGCTTGCTTGGACGAGGACGTAGTACACCCCGGGCGGAACAAGCTCGCCGCTGTCGCTGCGGCAATCCCAGACGTCGCAGTAGATTTGGCCGCCGCTGCGCTGTTCGTCGCGGACGAGCGTCCGCACGAGCCGATCGCTTCCATCGAAAATGCGAATTGCGATACGGTCAGCCTGCGGAGGTGCGGTTACGATTCGGCAGAGTTCTTGCCCACGGAGAACAGGATTGGGCACGATTGCCTGCACCAGACGCGTCGAGGGCTGGATGATGGCAGTATCGCTGCGTCCGCAACTTCCATTGCATGCCCAACGGATGCGGAGTGTATCACTGCTCCCATCACGACTCCGCAGGAGTACGCTATCGCGCACGGTACTATCGAGCAGCACCCATGGCTGGCTTGGAGCGTACTGGACGTACACCGATGCTGTTGTACAGGGTGTTGCACTCGACTCGAGCGCGATGCTATAGCTGCAGCAGAATACCGGTTGCTGCGGAACAATGCGGAGAACAACCGGCGAGGGCACAACGCGAACGAGCACGGTATCCGAGCGGACAGTATCGGCATCATTGAAGCCGACTGCACAGATCCGGAGCACGGTATCCTGACCACCCAGCGGCGGGAACGGAATGCAGGGAACTTCGATTCTGGCAACGAATGCACCGCCGGTATGTGCACTGGTTGCTTGGAGCGGCTGCCACGCGGTGCCAGGTTCGAATGAACAGTAAAATGCGATGGTGTCAACGCACAACGCAAGACCGGCGAGCGTAATCGGCATTCCTGCAGTTGCCTGGCGTGGTACCGATGCGGTATCAAAGCGGAGACGGCCGGGCGTGATCGTGATCATCCCGCTGGAATCACGGATGGTCGAATCTGCACCGAGCCAGACAAGCAACCTGCCACGTGCTATCCCAAGCTCAGCGGCTCGAATCCGCAACCGCAGTGTGTCACCAGCGATGAGCGTATCCCTTGCGATGATGCGGCGCGGTCCGATTGCTTGGAGTCCGCTGTAGGGCTGAACGCCAATCGTGTAATGGCGTGCACCGGAGTAGCGAAAGTGCCATTCGAGTGCGATCGTATCGCCGGTGCAGATTGTGCTATCGGAAGGCGCAGTAATGGTGAGTGCACCGGGTGGAATGGTGCCGAGTACCGATGTTGCTCGTGTGGTGGTGACGATAACGTCGAGCCGCCGATCGCCGTCGAGGTCTGCGATAGCGACGTTGGTGATCTCCTCGCCTTGAGAGCGCCACTGCCAGACAGTATCGAACGGTGCGCCGGTGCGGAAGCGGGGATCGCTGTAGTCGCGCATTCGTAGGGCGTAGAGTTCATCGCCATCGGCAAGGAGAATTTCAGCCTTGCCGTCGCTCGTGCTATCGAGATCAGCAACCGCAGCAAGCCACCCCGTAATGGGGAAGGTCACGATCGTGTCGAGTGGGAAGAGGACCGATCCCGCCGGCGATGGTTTCGGCACGGGAGTGCCACTCCAGTAGCGGAGCACCATCAGCCGCGATCGTGGGACGGCAAGCGTACGGCTGCTTTCGGTGAGGACAAGCTCTGCGCCAGGGTTGTTGGGGTAGTACGGTAGCAGCGCATTGCTGGGGCTTCCATCCAGATCGCCCACTCCGAGCGACCAGCCATGTGCGAACTCCGACCGAAACGGCGGACGTTCTGCATCCGATGGACGCGTCAGAGGCCTGCCGTCGCTGGTAAACAAGTGGAGCTGCGCACGTCCACGTTCCCCGGGACGTCCACTGTAGGATTCTGCCACGAGGAGAAAGCGTCGAATGCTGCCACTATCGGCAAGTTCGACGATGTACGGTGTCACCACAGGTTTTGCCGTCGGCGCAGAGAGAATGGTGTCAAGTTCCAGTGGGGGGAAGTACTCGCCAGTCAGCCCTGCGTTGAGCGCTACTGCCATCAAGTACGCGTGCGTGCTGGTTGTTTGTGAGCCGAAGGGGGTTGCAACCGTTACGCTGTCGCGACTCGGTGTGCAGGGGAGCGTTCCCATCCATATGTTCGGTCCGAGCGAAGCGATGCTTGGCTGATCGAAGCCAACGTGCGGTGCAACCGTCCAGCGATCGGTGGGCGTATCTCCCGCATCGGGGATGGGGAAGCTGCCGCCCAGAAGTGCAGGATCTACGCGTGTTCCCGCGATGCCACGAAAAATGGTGCCCTGCTGCGATGGTGACGTCATCCCAAGCGCAGCATAGACTGCGAGGCTGCTGCCTGCAGGCATTGCAAAGAATGGGCGTACCCACGCGGCTACATTCGGGGCATAGCGGCGAAGGTCATAGGTCAGGCGCGTGATGATGGCAACCGAGTCGGCGGTGGGGTCGTACCCTGCCACGTATGCAACTGCCAGTGAATCCTGGCGTGCCAGATGCTCTGCCGTTTCGAGTAATAGCAGGCTCGGCAGGCGCGAGCGGAGCGCAGGTGGCAGGAGGGACGAATCGGCAACGAAGCTGATCGCCTGCGCAAACGGTGGAACTGCTGAGCGGTAGGTCGTCTTCCCGCTCGCATCGAGCGTCACGAGCTTTCCGCCGACGACAGCGGCAATCTCGAGCGGGGCAAAGGGAAAGCTTGCTGCCAGTGGTGCGTTCGGGATAACGTCGGCCACGACTGGACGAACATCGCCTGCAATTGCGTCGGATCGAACCTTGAGGAGGAACGCATCGATGGACTGTGGCGCGGAGACAACCGGCTGCACTGGCATCGCTGCACGGGAGCCAGAGGGTGTTGGCCACTGCGCGGGAGCTGCGTTCTGGGCGCAGAGCTCCATAGGGGGGGAACATGAAACAACTATCGCGAGCACAAACCACCGCATCCGCCCGAGACGTAGCATTGCAAGCGAACTTTGCGGCACCGAATGGCAAGCCTTCACACCACGTGAACTCCAATGCATGACAGACGGCGCAAATATACCTGCGCGATATTTGCCACAATGAGACGTTGCTGTGGTTTCTCCGCGTTGACCGGCGCGCTGGCAGCGAGCGTATCATTGTCGCTCTGCGCGCAGGATTTATTGCCATCGCAGCTTGACTCAGTCGAGCGCGCGGCTGCTGCTGGTGACATTGCAGCACAGGTGCGGTGTGCAATCGAGTATTGGTGGGGAATCCAGCGCGCCAGCGACCGGAGCAAAGCATGCCGCTGTGCAGTAGCTGCTGCAGAGCACGATGGACTTGCAGCCTTCATCTATGCACAGTGCCTTGCTGAGCGCCGCTTGTTCCCAGGAGATCTGCGCCGCGTAGATTCGATCGTGCAGCAGGCTGCCACTGCTCTTCGCACCCGGGCCTGGCAAGGGGATCGCGATGCGCTCGTTGCGTTGGCAGAGTGCTACCGACGTGGGCTCGGAGGGCTCGTTCCTCGCGAAGACAGCGTGAGCGTATTACTCGCCGAGGCTCTTCGGCGTGGCAATTCTCTTGCTGCGTACCAACTCAGTCGAATTGAACATGACACGCGGCGCAGGGAAGAGCTCCTCGAGCGGGCTGCCAGCGGGAACGTAGTCGCTGCAATGGTCGAGCTGGCGCGGGTGAAGCTTGCCCGAGGCGATACACTTGGTGCAGTGCTACTCTTGCGCGATGCTGACCGGCGTGGCTCAGCCGAGGCAGCGCTCCTTCTGGCAGGTTTCGCCAGTAGCGGTGTAGGAATGCCGCAGAGTGTGCCGCAATCGGTGCGCTGGCTGGCGTCGGCTGCTGATCGCGGCAATGCACTTGCGATGCTCGAACTCGGTTACCGGATGTTCTACGGCATTGGTATCGCTGCTGATACTGCTAGCGGACTGGGTTGGATGCTCGCATCGGTTGCTGCTGCACCACTCCAGCAACGGGAATCTCTCGTGCAGTATGTGTCAACGCTGCTGGATTCCCTTCCACCGGTTGCGCAGCGACTCGGGGATGCGCTCACGTACTATCCAGTCTTGCGGCAGCAGATGACGCAACTGGATAGCTCCAGCCGCGCTGCACTCTTGACGGGAGATGGTGTGCGTGTTTGGAAAGCCTGGTACCACCCGTCGGTGTTGGCGCCGCGTCTGCTGCTTCTGCGATACGATGGTCACGGTGCAATAGCTGCTGGCGATGCTCTCGCTGAGCAGCAGTGGATGATCGCCCCTCACGATTCGCTCGTGCTCTGGGATCGAGCGGGACGTCAGGCCGGCCACATCGAGCTTCTGACCGCCGGGCTTGCTGTCATCACGTGGTCAGCCGAGCGGGCGCTCTACTCTCCTCTGACACTGCGCCAGCTGCGGGAAGATCGGCGGCTGTACCGTCACGAGCTGTTGCGCCCGACGGTCGAGATGCTTCCGCCGCGGGTGGGTGAGCGTTCCGTTCGGCTACGACTTCGGGCGCGGAATGTTCCGCCGACGGGGGTTGTCGTTCTGCCGATCGGCATTGCACGAGGACGGCACGCCCAACGCGCCGAAGTAGATTCCCGCGCGCAGATGCTCTGGCGCATCTGGCACGATGGCGAGTGGGAATTTCTCTGGGAACCAGATCGCCAGGAAATCCCTGAAGGCTGGCGTGGAACGTGCGTTCTCTTCGTGCAATGCACCTGGCAGTACGAAGGTGACGACGAGAGTATGGTTGTGCGGTCGCAACCATTCGAGCTCCCACCGCGTCTGGTGCGCTAAAATTGAATGCCGATGCCGATGCGTACTTCATCCCAGAGCATCGGTGTATTGCCCTTGAAGGGGAAATGCTGGCCCGAGGTACTGCGGAGTTGGTAAATGCCCCACGAGAGTGCAGAGCGGAGAATCAGCGTCGCGATTGCTGCTGCGTGGGGATTCCGCGTTTCTGCAGTTGAGAGGGACGCACCGAGCAGCGTTTGCGCAAGACCTTCGAGGAGCATGCTCCCGAGCCACGGGAAAAAGACATGGTTTTTGTAGAGCAAGACACGTTGGTAGCTTGCTTCGATGGTAACGGTACCGCCGATACTGTAGCCAATCATTGCGCTGGTGTTCGCACCAAAGTGTGATGTACGGTAGCTGTCGGCGGTAGCCATTGCAATAGCAGTGGTCGTGCTATCGGCGTTCCGGGGTGTAGTGCTCGGGCGAACGTAGGACCACGTCCATCCGCCGCTGTGGAGGAGATACACGCCACTGGAACCCTCGCCGAGGCGGTG
>RFIK01000099.1 GCA_003695605.1 Chlorobiota bacterium | reverse complement strand
GCATGTGACACGGCGCGTCTGGTCTGAGACGTGGTCAGCTGTCGTCGGTGGGGAGCTTCCATGGCACCGGCTGGACTCTGCTGCAGGGAAAACCGATCTGCAAATACTGGCGCAGCTCATCGGTGATGTGCACGCAGCACATGCCCTTGCGCCGGTTTTTTTCGACGAGCTCGCCTGCCGAGCTGAGCATGCGATAACAGCAGAAGCAATTGAGCTCTGTCCTGGTGCACTCGAATTTCTTGCAACAGCCCAACGATTTGGTGCAGTGCTCGCAGTTCTTTCTGGTAACGAAGAACGCACCGGCTGGCATAAGCTTCGCGTCGCGGGGATGGACCGCTACTTCATCACTGGCTTTTTCGGTGGCGATGCACTCGAACGCACCGAGCTGCCGCCCCGAGCGCTCCAGTGGGCTGCGAGCCAACACTACTTCTCGCACGGCGCTTCGGTCATCGTTGTGGGTGATACCCCCAACGATATTGCGTGTGCACGCCGCTACGGCCTCAGTTGCCTTGCTGTTGCCAGCGGTCCCTATCCGCTTGAGGAGCTGACTGTGCACCAACCGATGGCATGTTTTCGTCATCTCGGACAGGCAGCACTAAGTTTGCATACGTTTGTACCCACGCATCTAATGGCACGGCAACCAATCATCGCTATTGATGGCCCAGCAGGTTCTGGCAAAACCACAACCGCACGATTGCTAGCAGAGCGACTGGGCTTCACCTACGTTGACACAGGTGCGATGTACCGTGCACTAACGCTTGCAGCCTTAGAACATGGCATCCCAATGACTGACGAAGCACTTGCAGCGTTGCTCGAGCGCATCAGCATCGAACTGCGCCACACGCCACAAGGGCAGCGAACCTATCTCGATGGTCACGATGTCACCGAGCGCATTCGGATGCCGGATGTTACCGCTCACGTCAGCCAAGTTAGTTCGTTCCCCTCGGTTCGAGCAGCGATGGTTCGGATTCAGCAGCAGCTTGGTGCACGCGGCGGCGTTGTCATGGACGGGCGTGACATTGGAACTGCCGTCTTCCCCGATGCCGACGTCAAGGTGTACATGACAGCAGATCTTGCAACGCGCGCCGAACGGAGGCTCGAGGAACTGAGAGCGACCGATCCAGCGTTGACACTCGACGATGTCATTCGCCAGCTCGACGAGCGTGATCAACTCGATTCGTCCCGCGAGCATAATCCGCTCCGCCGAGCTGACGATGCAATCGTCATTGACACAACGAACCTGAGCATCGAAGAGCAAGTCGAGCGTATCGCACGCGTCGTTCGCGAGCGCATTGTAGAATCTTCCCCCTCACTGCCATGATCGTCACCATTGACCCGCGGTCAGGATTTTGCTGGGGCGTTGTTCGAACGGTACAAATCGCCGAGGAAACGCTCGAGAACTCCCCACCGGGAAGCGTGTACGTTCTCGGAAACATCATCCACAACCCCCGCGAGATCGAGCGTCTTGCCGCCAGAGGTCTCAAAACGCTCCACTCACGCGAAGAGATTGCATCGCTTCCGCCAGGAGCGAAGGTGCTCATCCGTGCCCACGGCGAGCCACCAGAAACGTATCGGCTCGCGCGACAGCACCGCGTCGAGATCATTGATGCAACGTGCCCAGTGGTGACAAAGCTCCAGGAACGCGTCCGCAAGTTCTACGACCTCGGCTATCAAATTGTGATTTTCGGCAAGCGTAACCATGCGGAGGTGGTTGGCGTGCGTGGCGTCTGCAACGATGAGTGTATCGTCGTCGAGCGTCTCGAGGATGCACATGAGAAGGTAGATGTGCGAAAGAAGACCGTGCTGTTTTCGCAAACGACGATGGATCGTCCGACATTTCTCCGATTGCGAGATGTGCTTAAGAGCCGAATCGAAGAGCTGATCGTCGAGGAGATGGGGACGATTGCGACAGAGTTTCATGCGAAGGATACGATCTGCGGGCAAGTTTCTGGTCGTGAAGACGACTTGCGCCGATTTGCCCGCCAGCACGATGTCGTGATCTTCGTTGCTGGCAAAGAATCCTCAAATGGCAAAGTGCTCTTCGCCGTTGCCCAATCAGAAAATCCGCGGACATATTTCATCGAGGACGCAAACGAATTGCAGCCGGAGTGGTTCGAGGGAGCCGAGAGCGTGGGAATCACCGGTGCAACGAGTACCCCGCAGTGGTACATGCAGCAGGTGCGGCAGGAAATCTTGCGCCGCGTTGCTACTGCTTCAGCAATGCCATAGCCTGCTCAGCGGCGCGTGCGCCGTGGGCGACGGCGTTTTCGAAAGCGGGAGCGGCGTCGTTATCAGTATTCGCAAAGAGAATGCGTCCGAGCGGCTGACGTGCTGCTTGCGCAATACCGCTGTGAGAACCAGGCGTTGGGACGACAAGCGCATGTCCCCACCCGAAAACATGCACTTCCTCGACTGCCTCACGGTGGATGGTCGGCACCGTCGTGGTTGCATGCTCTGCGATCCGGCGAGCGAACGCTGCGAGCACATCATCGCTTTGCATCATCGCACGGTCTTGGGCAGAACGTGGTGCGTAGATGCTTGCAACAAATGCGGTGGTGCTGGCCTCTCCAGTTGCATTCGCGTTGATGATGTCTGTAAACAGTGGTAGTGCGTTCGGTACCCAGAGGTCGAATGCAGCCGGGACCAATGGCTGCCGAGCGCAGAGATGCACGGTCAGAAACGGTGAGTAGTGCAGAGCATGCATTGCAGCTTTCTGCGCCTCGGGGAGCTCGGCAATGACCCAGGGGAGCATGAATTTCTGCACGGCAACAATTGCTACCCGTGATCGAAAGCGGTGGAGCCTACCGGCAGCATCCATTGCCCATGTCGTGGGATTGCGATGAGCATCCTCGATGTGAAAGCATGTCATCCCAGTCTTGATGCGGTCGCCGAGCTTCTGCGCGATGTGTGCGGTCAGTGCTCCCAAACCACCGGGGAACGTGTAGCGTGGAGTATCGAGCTCGCTGGCGTAGAAGTTCAGGAGGGAGTAAGTGTTGATGTTCTCCAAGGTATCGCCCATCGAGGAACGGGCGTAGAGATCAAGCAGCGAGTGCAAGAACGGCGAACGGTACGAGGCAAGAAACTCACTCGCACGCTGAGCATCGAGCTTGCTCAATGCAGGCGGAAGAGTGTCCGGAAGTGGATACACAGGCACAGTTCCTCGTGTGCGCATGTCGAGCAAATCATCTCGAAAGCGCCGAAGTTCGGCTTGTTCTTTTCGTGGAAGTGGTAGGGACGAAAGATCGCTGTCGTTCCACAGCAGTTCGACTGGCTGCCCTTCGATGATGACGGCGTCTGGAGGAACCGTTGTTGGCTCGATCGCCGCATACTTACAAAGCTCGCCGATGATGTCGGTTTGCTCGACAAAGTAGATGGAAGCCAGTGGGTAGCGCTGATCGTTGTACGAACCTGCCCGTGCGGCGCCACCGCCGACTGGCTCGCTATCGAGGAGGAGAACGTCGTATCCTGCCGACGTCAAAAGCACTGCAGCAGCCAGTCCGGCAGGCCCAGCGCCGACGATCGTCACGTCTGCTGTATGGGTAGCGGCGTTCTGCCAATCAATCCCATTGCGGTGATGCTCACGAATGAAGCGGTGAGGATTTTCGTACTGCTGGCGTGATACCTCTGGCCCGACGTCACTGGAGCGTTCAACGGTGGGGCTGCGGCGGTTGCAGCCACCTAGTGGCGCAGATAGGTAGAGTGCACCACTCCCCAGGAGCACAATGCGAAGGAAATCACGTCGGCTGGGCATGCGTCGGTAGCCAAGGATGGATAATCACTCTGCCATGTCGCAGCTACTTCATCGGCTCGATGACGAAGTACGTGCCGCCGGTGTAGAAACGTCCTTTTGGGCGCAGTTTCCGTGGCGGTGGATTGTATGGATCAGTCGTGGAAGTTGCAATGATGGTGAGCCGTGAAGCAGCAATGCCTCGTGCACTCAAGAATGCGCGGATTGCTTCGGCGCGCTTGCGTGCCAGTTCAGCCATCCGTTCACGAGTATCCTCATGGTCGGGATAGCATTCAATCCCAAGCGTGATGTCGGGATTGAGCGTGAGCAACTCTGCGTACCGCCCGAGTTCTTCCTCCGCGCCGACGCGGAGGGTTGCCTTATCGCCCTCGAAGAGGGGAATGCTCACGACAAAGCGTTGCCCGGCTTTCTTCGCACGAAGCGTGAAGTCTCGCGAGAGCTCTGTGTATCGAGTCGCGGGCGGTACCGTGACAGTATCACGCATGGTCATGTACCCATCGGCACGAAGCTCAACTGCGTAACGCCCACCAGGCTTGACAATCACCTGGTAGGCGCCATTGTCGGATGCATTCGAGCGGGTTTCGTTGATCTTCGTCCCACGTTGGTCAAAGATCGCAAGGGTCGCTGAAATACCGTTCCGAGTCTGAGCATCGAGGACGACGCCCTGGAGCAGAACTGTGGCGGCAATTTGTGCCGAAGACCCAATGGTGATGCACAGCACACCAAGTACGATTGCCAAGTGCTTCATCGCTTCTTCCGCTTTGATTTTTTCGATGGACTTGTTGAGTGTACCGACTGGGAATTGGCACGGGATGTGGCGGTTTGAGCGACTGTCTCTGCCAGTGAGAAATCCTGCGTTAGCTCGGAGAATTTGTTCGATGGCGGAAGGGTGAGTGCGTACGTAAAGCGCTCGAGATTCTCGGTCGTAATGGTTATCGTGTACGTCCTCCCTGGTGTGAGGACAGTTTGGTAGGAGCCATCAGCAGCACTTTTGGCACGCACTGGCTTCCCGCTTTCATCGCGGAAGAGGAGCTCGACGTTTGCTGGCGTGCCTTTGTAACGGACGACGCCGCGGAGAAGTACCGTTGGCTCCAGTTGCCACGCAAGCAGATACGATGCAGCGAGTATGCAGAGGGTAATAATCCGAGCGGTCATCGCTTCTGGTGAGTTTGATTGTTGATTGGGCTGTTCCGAGACCAAATGCGAATCGAGCCATCGCTGCAGCCAGCGACGATAGTCTTCCCGTTGCTGGTAACGTCAATACTCCAGATAGGAACACCCAGGGTGATGCTATCGAGCTGTGCTCCTGAGGTGATATCCCAAACTCGAATGACGCCATCGTGCCCAGCGCTGATCAACGTTGTGTTGTTGCCGGCAAACGTTATGTCCGTGACGTAGCCGTCGTGTGCATCGAGCGTACGGAGGAGTTGCCCGTGTGGGATGCTCCAGATCTTGATGAAGCCCTCTCGATCAGCACTGGCGAGCGTGCGACTATCGAACGAAAAAAGAACAGTGGTGCACGGGGCAGTATGAGGTGGGCCACTGAGTGTAATTGCTGGTGTTGGACTTGTCGGTGACCAGACGAGTACCTGCATATCGTCACCGCAGGAGGCAATCAAACTATCGTTGTAACTGAACGCAACGCCCGTGACAGCACCTGTGTGGCCGCGGAACGTCTTCAGTTCTGCACCACTTTGCCAATCCCACATCTTTACCGTACGATCTGTGCTACCACTGACGACGAAGCGTCCTGTGTCGCTCTGGCTGAAGTACACGCAGAGGACATCGCCCTGATGCCCGCTTAGAAGCTGCTCTTGCGTGCATCCATTGGCAGACCAGATGCGGATGGTGCGATCGTTGCTGGCACTGGCGATGTGGCGATCGTCACCGGAAAACGAGACGTTGTTGACGATGCTGGAGTGGCCGCTACCGGTACAAAGGGGCGTCATCTCGGGCAGCCGCCAGAGCTTGACCGTACCGTCGAGTCCACAAGTTGCTACAAGCGAGTCGCGTTCACTGATGAAGATGCCAAGAACATCTCCCGTATGTGCTGCGTTGATTGTGCGGAAAGGTTTCTGCTGTTGTGCAAAGATGCACTCGCTAACGAGCACGAGTGCGAGGAGATGACGAGCGAAGAAAAATTTCATGCGTGCAAATCTCCGAGGAGTTCTTCCAATCGCCGAAGCGTCGAAAGGATTGTCTCGGCTTCCTGGCGGGTAAGCGTGACTGTATCGTTCTGGCTGACAAGTTTTGCTCGGAGCTCGGCTGCACGACGCTTTTCGGCGTACCGCTGTTCGATGCTTGTGTCATTTGCGATGTGTTCGAGCTCGTCTGGAATGCCGTCGGCAAGGAGTGTACGTACTTCCGCGATCGTCTTCCGCTGCTCGCGTAGCAGGACCTTGAGCACACGGAGGACGCGGAGGTCGCGTTCGGTATAGACACGGTTGCCGGCACGGTTCTTGTTCGGGTGCAAGACCGGAATTTCCCGTTCCCAATGGCGGAGGATGTGTTGCTCTTCATCGAAGAGCTGACTAACTTCGCGAATCGAGTAGTAGAGCTTTGGAATATCGGTGTGCTTCACGCGCGTGCTCCGCAACAAGCCCTTTGCAACGATGGACGCAAATATACACGTCGGTAGCTATCGAATTCGTCTCCCCGCTGTGACTTGCAGGCAAATAGTTTGATGAGCACCTATCACTTTAGCCATCCGAGCGATCGCACCCTTGTTGCCCATGTCGAATCGCTCCTACGTCGCGTTCCCGAGATCGAGGAGCTCGACCCCCAGCGACGATTCAACCTTATCGTCGCAACGATGGAAGCAGTCACCAACGCTGTCGAGCACGGCAACCAATCAGATCCAAGCAAGACAGTTGAGCTCTGGGTCGAAGTCAACGACGATGCCATTAGCGTTCATGTCCGAGACTACGGGAGTGGTTTCGATCCCGGAGAGCTACCCGATCCTCGGATGCGCGAAAATCTTCTCCGCGAGGGCGGACGCGGGGTTTTTCTCATGCGTGCCCTTGCTGATCACGTGGAATTTGTTCAACGCCAGCCAGGGACGGAGGCGATCATCACCGTCTACCGGTAGGGAATACTGCTACCAAAACGCATTTTTCCAGTGCCGAATTGAAACGCTGCCATCGGCTTCTTCCTCGATTGCGATGACGTCGAAACGATATTCACGTGCTTGAAGCGCTGTAATCGCAAGGAACCCTTCCGCAATGCGTCGGAGCTGCTGGCGCTTGTCCGCAGTGACGGCATCTTCGGGTGTGCCGTACGTTGCAGTCCGGCGATACTTGACCTCGATGAAGACAAGTGCTGCGCCATCGTACGCGATGAGGTCAATTTCGCCGTGGCGCCCCAAGCGGAAATTTCGCTTGACGATGCGGTAGCCCCGCTCGAGCAGAAACTGCTCAGCAAGGTACTCACCGCGACGGCCGGTCGAGTGGCGATCCATCACTCAAACCGCAACGATTCTGCAATCGAAAGTTGCGTTGCACGCTGAGCCGATGGTTGCGCAGCAAGCAGTGATGCGCCAAGACTAATTGCACAGACCGCCAGTGCTGCCGTCCAATCGAGAGCGACGGGAAGTTCTTGCATGACGTAACGATCGGGATCGAGCATGATCCAATGGAACTGCTGCTGCCCAAGACAGAGCCCGATCCCCAACACCGCGCCGAGCACAGTGCCGAGTGTGCCGACGAGCAAACCATGGTACTGGATGATACGTGCGATGAAAGCTCTGCTGGCTCCGAGTGTCCGCAGAATTGCGATGTCCCGCTGTTTGGAGCTGACCGTCATCGTTAGCAGTGCAGCAATGTTGAACACCGCCAGCAGGACAATGAGCGATAGTAGGAGGAACGACGCAATGCGCTCCCATTCCATCACTGCATACATCTCGCGGTGCAAATCTTTCCACGTTAGCACACGGTAGCGACCACCGAGCGCGCTGGCAAGCAGCGATGCCGCGCGGTCACCGCTGTGGCGGTCAGCGCAAAAAACATCAAGTGAGGTAGCTACTGAGCTAGAGCACTCGAAAAGTTGAGCAGCCAGCGCGTGTGATGTTACCATGAGCGTGTAGTCGTAGGTGCGATCGTTGGTCAGGAGCAACCCTGTCACCTGTACCCTCACTGGGGAAAGGATGCCAAGCCCAAGTGCGGCTTGGTGCAGTGCGTCGGGGGAGTAGAGCGTGAGCGTGTCTCCCGGTAACACACCGAGTCGTTCAGCAGCGCCAACGCCAATGAGAACTTCGACATCAGCTCGCGGAATGCGGCCAACGATGACCGTGCGTGCAATACGTGCGAAGGCTGCGCGGTCAGAACTACGGATCTGCACAACGTGGAAAGCACCGCGATGCTCTGCTGCTGCGCGTCCATCGAGGACTGGCACAATGGTCGCTTCTGGTAACCTGGATCGAAGTACGCTTGCAAGGGAATCTGCCGCGGAGATGTATTTGCCCTCGCGGCCTACGATGCGCACATGCGGGTCAATGCGCAGCATGATGCTTTCGAACAGTTCGCGGAATCCAAGGAAAATCGAGGAAACGCAAATGACCGCCGCAACACCAATTGTAATGCCGCTCAACCCGAGCACTGCGATAATTCCGCTCGATTGAATGGCTCGCTGGTTACGCAAATACCGCAACGCAATCCATCCGGCGTACTTCATTGGCCCGAACGTTCGAACAAGTGCAACGTCTATTTTCGCGCAGCCAAACTACGATACGTCCGTTGATGTTCCGCAGTGTCCTCATTGCCAATCGTGGCGAAATTGCTCTTCGCATCGCTCGCACATGTCGCCGACTCGGCATCAAAACCGTTGCGATTTACTCGAACGCAGATGTGCACTCTCCGCACGTCCGCGCTTGCGACGAGGCATTTCCCATCGGTGGGACTACTCCGCGCGAGAGTTACTTGGTCATCGAGAAAGTACTCGATGTCGCCCGTCGCGCCGGAGTTGATGCGATCCATCCTGGCTATGGCTTCCTTTCGGAAAACGAACATTTCGCCGCAGCGGTTGCGGAGGCAGGGATTGCATTCGTTGGGCCATCGGCAGAGGCAATTCGATTACTCGGCGATAAAACTGCAGCTCGGCAGCTTGCGATTCGCATGGGGGTGCCGGTTGCACCTGGATCGGACGGCGCGGTTGAATCGCTCGCAGAGGCCGAACATGTTGCCGAGCAAATAGGATTCCCGCTGCTGATCAAAGCAGCTGCAGGTGGTGGTGGCAAGGGGATGCGCTTGGTTGAGCGTCCCGACGAGCTGGCGGAACTTTTCGAATCAGCCCAACGCGAGGCACTCAGCGCTTTCGGGGATGGGCGCGTGTTTTTCGAGCGCTACATTGTTGAACCGCGCCATGTCGAAGTGCAGGTTCTGGCCGATACGCACGGAACGGTAGTGTACTTTCCAGAGCGTGAATGCTCGATTCAACGCCGACACCAAAAAGTGATCGAGGAATCGCCATCCCCGCGCGTTGATCAACGCCTTCGGCGCTCGATTGGAGAAGCAGCCGCACGGCTTATCACTGCTGCTGGATACACCAATGCCGGAACGGTTGAATTTCTCCTCGATGCCGATGGCTCATACTACTTCATGGAAGTCAACACCCGGCTTCAGGTGGAGCACCCTGTTACGGAGATGATCACCGGCGTCGATTTTGTCGAGCAACAACTGCGCATCGCGTGCGGGGAGCCACTCGATCTCGACCAAGAAGCAGTGATAGTGCCCAATGGGCATGCGATCGAATGCCGCATCTGCGCAGAGGATGTCTTCAACGATTTCCTGCCCGATGCAGGCACGATCAAGCGCCTTGTACTTCCCGACGGTGAGGGCGTCCGTAATGACTGCGGCGTTGAGGAAGGTTCGGTGATCTCGGTGTACTACGATCCGATGGTTGCAAAACTCATCGTCCATGCTCCGACACGCCAAGAGTGCATCCAGCGGACGCTCGATGCACTGGCGCGGTACGTGCTTGTGGGGGTGCGGACAACGATACCGTTCTGTCGCGCAGTGCTCCTGTCGGATGCCTTTCAGCGCGGGGACTACTCGACACGCTACGTGAGCCAGTACTGGAACGCCGATAGACCGACGTTCGACGATCCAGCGATGCTCGCCGCACTTGCAGCGCGTGCGTGGGCTGACTACGCGCAGCGGCGAATGCCGACGTGGACTAAACCGTGAAACGGTGTGATTGCTCGCAGAAACACCGCACCAGCTCGATGCTCCGTTCGACGTCTTCCCGATGGACTGATTCCACGACGGAATGCGCGTAGCGGCAAGGAATCGAGATTGTGCAGACAGGAATGCCGCTCCGCGCCAGTTGCATGCCGCCCGCATCGGTCCCACCGCGTGGGAGAATTTCCATCTGGTAGTTGATGCTGTTTTCTTCGGCAAGGAGGCGGAAGAATTCCACAAGGCGGGGATCGGAGATCGAGTAGCTGTCCATGATCTTGATGGCAACACCCTGACCGAGGCGGACACACCAATTGCGTTCCTCGATGCCGGGAATGTCCGCAGCAATGGTGATGTCGAGTGCAACGCCGATGTCGGGCTCTAAGCCGAATGCTGCAACCTTTGCACCACGGACGCCGACTTCCTCTTGCACTGTCGCAACGGCGACGATCGTGTCCTGGCTCGATGTATACCGTTTGAATGCTTCAACCATGACGTACACGCCGACGCGGTCATCGAGCGTTTTGCCTGTGTAGAACGCTCCCATTTCAACCAGTTCGCGCTCGAGCGTAACTGGATCGCCAATTCGAACAAGAGCGTTGACCTCCTCTGGGCTTCGCCCGGTGTCAATGAACATGTCCTCCAGCGGGACAGCTTTTGTACGCTCTTCGGGGGTGGTAAAGTGCGTCGGCTTGGTTCCGAAGACGCCGACAATACGCTCACGCCCGTGAATCCACACACGCTGTGCATCGAGAACACGCGGATCGAAGCCGCCGAGCGGTTGGACGTAGAGGAAGCCTTCCTTGGTGATGTGCCGCACCAAGAACGAAATTTCATCCATGTGCGCAGCGAGCATGATGGTGCGTGGATT
>RFIK01000098.1 GCA_003695605.1 Chlorobiota bacterium | reverse complement strand
TTCGAAGCAAGCTGGGCATACGCCGATGCCGATCCGAGTGTACTCAGTACAAGCACACCGAACAACTGCAGAACAAAAAGACGGAACGATTGCATTGTGAAATCCCTAAAGTTGTAGTACAAGGCACTACAATAATACGAAAAAACGGAAACAATTTCACCCTCATGAAACAAAAATTTCTGTAACCAAACTCTTTGCAGGAGAAGCCTTCCAGCATTGCACCGTTGGGAGCACGCTACGTGCGCTCCAGTGCACTGTCTCGATCTGCACCTGCAATCGCTTTTTGATTGTACGTAGCCAATGCAGACCTCGGTGGAGTGCACGTTCACCCCACACTCAACTGATTCCACACGTTGCGTTTCAACTGCAGCGATCGTGGAATAACGGTCTGCGTGCTCCGTACTGAAAAGCGAAGAGAGCGACGATGGATAGTGAGGTGTTTTGGAGCGGTGACGGAGTATGCTGGGGCAGTAGCCTTGGATTGCAGTGGCATCATCGCGCTACTCCTGCACGATACCCGCTTAGGGCTGAACACTGAGCACGAAGGTCGAAGTCGAAGCCCCAACTCTACAGCGTAACGCGTAGATCCCCGCTGCAAGCATTTCCAACGGAACAGCGACCTGCTCCGGTAGTTCACCGCGACTGGGATAGACTTGGTGGAGAACTCGCTGCCCACGGATGTCCCATGCACTCACGTGGAACGGCTCGTTGAATTCGGTGCTACTCCGTTCAATAGTGCAGACAAGCACTCGCCGCAAGCGATCGTAGTACGCGCTGATGGCTGAACGGCTGCGTTGAGTGGAGACACTGGCAGGTTGCGCAAGGCTCTCTGGTGCGGAAAGGTACTGCGAGCATCCGCGCTGGACCAACTCGACGATGCGGCGCCCGTCGGCAACGACAGCCGTCGTATCGTAGTAGCGCGCAAAGAACGAATCTGCTTCGAACGCACGCTCTGGCGATGTGCTGAATCGAAGCGGCATCAGTGGTAAGCAAGGATCAGGTGATGCAACAATACTGTCACAGTAAGCGAGCAGGCGATCGAAGTAGAGGCTATCAATCTGCCGCACCAACGCAGCACTTGTTGCGGAATCGTAGCGTACCCAGTCTCCATTTGGCTGCGGCTCGAACATGTACGAGTAGTTGAACTTTGCCTGGATTGGGGCCTGGAGGCAGAAACCATCGTCGAGGTAGCCGCCATACCGCCGCGGGACAATCTGGATGTAGGCTCTTCCACTGCCGAGCGGCGGAAGCACCCGTGCATGGTTGTAGGGCGTTGGATCGGTTCCATACCGTGGTACAAGCCGCCGTTCTTGGTTTGGCAGGATCCCGACGCTGTCGATCGTGACCAAGACAGAATCGCTCTCCGCATCACGAAGCTGCACGACGAACTCGCGTTGGTCAGAGATTGTGCCTTCTGGAGCAACCCAGAACGTATTCCGCCAGCGATCGGCGAGTGGGTTACCATCGCCAGGTGGGAGATCGAGCGTATCGGCTCCGATCGGATCCATGCTCACCTGACAGCTTACCCCTAACCGGAACACGCGATAGAATCGAATGCTGTCGAGCGATTCACGCTCAAACGGTTCACTCTGCAGATACGGAAGCAGGGATTGTGCATCACCCTGAGCAGTGTCGGTAATAACCCGATATGGCCAATCAATCCTGGACACGTCGAGCGCTCGAGGGATTATCCAGCATATTGGCTTCCATTGCCCTTGGCGCGTGCGCACCCAGAACTCACCGATTTGATAGTCCAGCGTGACAGAATCGTAGGAGCTGGTGATGTAGTGGTAGCGCAAAAAGCGGGCAGACTCCGGAGTGTGGGCTGTGAGAATCTCGTGCGCTCCGCCTTGAGAGAAGACCTGCGGTGAAATCACTACTTGCAAAACTGCAACCAATCGAACAACATGTGTATTCATGGTCGCCTCCATGTTATGGTGTTAGCGAATATTGCATGGAACATTGACATCCTGCCTCACGCAGGTGATAGCTCTCACTTTCACACTGCCTACCAAGAATTATCGCTTGCTCGTTTGCCCAGTAGTTCATGGAACAATAACCATGCTGAGGATTTGATGAATTACATGGTGATAACTCTGGATGAAGCGGACTGCCATCTCCACCAAACCAGCTACATCGTACTTCTATGTCTTCAATGGTTCGATCAGCACAAAGTGTTCTCGGTGGGCAGTCGCCTCCACCAGCGCGATCTGGATCACTGGCAATATAGTAACATGTACGCAACACAAGAAAATGACAACGTAGCCGATATTCGAAGCGGAAATAGGAAAGCTTCCCGCTATCAGGATTTCGCTCACAGCATGGAGGCAAGCATCCATCCTTCCCCCCACGATTGCGATAGCGCGGGTCAATATCAGCCCCTGATGCAGTGACTACCCAAAGCAACAACCCGTATAACCACAGCAGCTTGATTGCCCATTGAGTCGCTGTGTTCGCCACCATACTCGTTCTTCACAGAAGATTAAATGATTCATCTGACCATCCTCACGTTGTTCGACACTCTGCCAGCACAAAATTTCGCATTGCCTTCTACCCTTTAAACGGAACGACAGGCCCGAATGGTTACGCTCAACAGAAAAAATTTTTCAGACTCACACCAAATCATCGCGCGATTTTCCACCATACTCCTCTGCATACGCCGCCAACTCCCGTCGCAACTGACACCGTGCGCGGTAGAGCATCTGCTTGATCGCACCGATACTCCGGCCCATACATTCTGCAATCTCCGCAAACGGACGCTCCTCGATGAGCGCTTCCACGACCACGCGCTGCCATGACGCCGGCAGTCGCCCTAGTGCTGCACGCACGTCCATCCTCCGTCCCTCCTCCTTCGCCAAGTCCTCCGTTCTCCACTGCGGCAGCGTGTGCAATGCCTCCACGCCATCTTCCCATTCCACCTCGATCCGCTGGATGTACTTGCGCTCCCGATTCCAGCGGTAAAGGTACGCATCCATCGCGCGCTTGGCAATCCGAATCAACGTCGCAGTCCGTGCACGCGAATGCACCGCAGCATAGCAAAACACAGCTGCTCGCCCTTCACAGAACACCTCGTGCCACTCCGCGGGCGGTACACGCTTCCAATAGCAGCGGCACATGCGCTCTGCCTGCTCAACTGCTCGCACAATACGCAACAGTTGCATGGAAATTTCCCAAACAACGTACAATTGTGCTGGCTGACGATACAAATTCTGCGCTGACTTGTTAGCCCTGGATAAACCATTTTAACCAACGTTTTGGGCACAGCTCCGTATCAGAACATTCCACCATCAGTGGACGAGAGAACGCGGCGGCAGAACGCGATTCCTCGCTCGAGATAGGTGCCCCAGAGTTGTTCGCGGACTACACCACGCGACTGGGAAGCATGGAAGATTGTGCCATCCCCTGCGTAGATCCCCACGTGCGATACTCCAGTGCGGCGCTCGAACCGAAAGAATACAAGGTCGCCAGCGCGGAGCTGCTCGGTTGGAACGAACATGCCTGCTTGCGACTGCTGGAGCGTCGTTCTCGGCAGATAGACTCCTACTGCCGCAAATACCGCTTGCACGTAGCCGGAGCAATCAAAGCAGCGCTCGCGAGCACCACCAGCACAATACGGCGTCCCAAGATGCGATGCAGCGACTTCGAGCACCTGACGCTGCAGCGCAGTCAGCGCGTTGCTCGGCGCAGAAGACGTAAAGCGGACGCTGCTGGAGCATCCTGCCAGCAGACACAGGGCAACGACTGCTGCAACGTTAGTGCGAGTCTGCATCCTCGCGCGCCGACAGAAGCTGCTCCATTGCGCCGCGCAGTTGGTAGAGTCGCCGTGCCAGCGCTGCTTGCTGTGCGACACGCGCATCGTAGCGTTTGTTGGTTTCGACAATTTCGGCAAGGTAGCGCGTGCGTTCTGGTGGAATGATCGTCATCCGAGTGCTCACGGGGCTGGTATGCTCGACATCGGTTGTCCATTTCAATCCAAAGCGCGAGCGTGCAAGCTCGATGAATGCTCGGTACAACGCATTGGTGCCTTCGTCGTTGAACTGCGACGCAATCGTGCCAAAGACTGGCATTGCCTCCAGTGGCGACGACCACAAACCGTGCGAGCGCTGGTATTGCTTCCGGACATCGCGCAGCGCGTCGAGCGCACCGCGCTTGTCGAACTTGTTGATGGCGATGAGGTCGGCGTAGTCAATCATGTCAATTTTTTCCAGCTGCGTTGCTGCGCCGTACTCGGGCGTCATCACGTAGAGCGCGATGTCAGCGATCTCGGTCACTTGTGAATCGCTCTGCCCGATGCCAGCAGTCTCGACGATGATCAAATCGAACGCTGCTGCTTTCAGCACCCACAGAGCCTCCGCAACGTACGGGCTGAGCGCAAGGTTTGCCTGGCGAGTAGCGAACGAGCGCATGTACACGCGCGGCGAGAACGCTGCATTCATCCGAATTCGGTCGCCAAGCAACGCACCACCTGTTTTCCGCTTGGACGGATCCACCGAGAGAATCCCCACCCGACGGTCGGGCGAATCTTCCAGGAAGCGACGGACAATTTCATCGGTCAGCGAGGATTTCCCCGCACCGCCAGTCCCTGTAATACCGAGCACACATGTTGGATGCGCACGCTCTCTGGCGATGGATCGCCAGTCGAGAAGTTGCAGTCCACGTTCAAGTGCAGAAATTGCTTGCGCGATTGCGCGGTCATCCCGATCGAGCACCGCTTGCCGAAGCTCCTCAGGGGTAAAGGTCAGCGGCGTCTCGAAGTCGCTTTGTTCGAGCACGTCGTTGATCATGCCTTGAAGTCCCATCGCCCGGCCGTCGTCCGGTGAGTAAATCCTCGTGATACCGTAGCTGTGGAGCTCCTCAATCTCGCTTGGAAGAATCGTGCCGCCGCCGCCGCCGAAGATGCGGATATGCCGAGCGCCTTGCTGGCGCAGTAAGTCATACATGTACGTGAAGAACTCCATATGCCCCCCTTGGTACGACGTGACTGCCACCGCCTGAACGTCTTCTTGAACAGCGCACTGCACGATTTCTGCAACCGAGCGATTGTGTCCCAAATGGATGACCTCGGCACCGCTCGATTGCATGATGCGCCGCATGATGTTGATCGCTGCGTCATGACCATCGAAAAGGGACGCTGCTGTCACGATACGAATGCGATGTGTAGGGCGATAGGGTTCAACCTGCTGTGCCATCGCAACGAAAGGCTACGTTCAACCACTGCGAATTTCGGAAATTCCGCCACGTGCGTGGGAACTCTCCTGCCGCTGACTGTGCTTATGGCACCGACGACTACCGTTTCACGTGACCATGGAACGCCAGGCAGTGACAATCTTTTGGTTTCGGCGTGATCTCCGAGTGGAAGACAATCGCGGCCTCCACGCAGCGCTCCAGAGTGCATATCCTGTTGTCCCCTTGTTCATTTTCGATCGAACAATCCTCGATGGGCTCCGCGACCCCAACGATCGGCGTGTGTCGCTCATTCATCGTTGGGTCGAAGAGTTAGCCGAACACATTGCAAGGCACGGCAGCTGTTTACTGGCTGAGTATGGCACTCCTGAGGATGTTTTCATGCGCCTTCTCGAGCGATTCGATGTGCGCGCAGTCTATACCAACCGTGACTACGAACCTGCGGCCATCGCGCGCGATGCCGCAATCGAAACGCTCCTGCGCCAGCGAGGCATCCCGCTTATGACGTTCAAAGACCAGTGCATCTTCGAAGCGGGGGAGATTCTCAAACCAGACGGAACGCCGTACACCGTGTACACTCCGTACAGCAAAGCATGGCGTGCGCGCCTTACCCCAAGCGATTATGCCGAATGCAGAACCGACCATTTGCTCGACCGGCTCTGGAAAGCATCACCACTGCCGATTCCATCGCTGGAGTCAATGGGATTCCGTCCGACATCAGTGGTCATTCCTCCGCTCGACACAAGCCGAGAGCTCCTTGCACGGTATCCAGCCGTGCGTGACATTCCAGCTAAGGATGCAACATCGCATGCGAGCATTTACCTGCGGTTCGGCAAGGTCAGCATTCGTGCGTTGGTTCGTCGTGCGCTCGAGTGTGGCGCCGACGTGTGGCTGCGTGAATTGATCTGGCGGGAGTTCTTCATGATGATTCTGGCGGAGTTTCCCCATGTCGTCACACGCTCGTTTCATCCGGAGTACGACACCATCGCCTGGCGCAACAACGAGGAAGATTTTCGCCGATGGTGCGAAGGAAGGACCGGCTTCCCACTCGTTGATGCAGGAATGCGCCAGTTGAACCAAACGGGAATGATGCACAACCGCGTGCGGATGGTCGTTGCGTCGTTTCTGACGAAAGACTTGCTGATTGACTGGCGCTGGGGGGAAGCGTACTTTGCCGAAAAGCTGCTCGACTACGAACTTTCGAGTAACAACGG
>RFIK01000097.1 GCA_003695605.1 Chlorobiota bacterium | reverse complement strand
GCGTTCGACGGCAGCATGAGGGACAGTGCGGTGATCGGTAAGTTCCCCAAGCGCACGTTCGATCAATTCACCTTGCAGGAAGGGATGCATCTGCCGCAGCGCATGCTTGTTCAGCTCCACTCGCCCATCACGGATCGTCGCAATCTGGAGGAACGTGCTCTCGATAAACGATTCGATAAACCCATCTGCTTGGCGGAGTAGCTCCGCAGTTCTCGCCAGCGTCTCGATAATACGTGGGTTGAATTGCTCTCGGAGAGTCGGGAGCACCTCGTGGCGAATACGGTTGCGCAAGAAGGAGCGATCGGCGTTGGTGCTGTCCTCGATCCATTCGAGCGTGCGTGCAGTTGCGTACTCGAGGATTTGCTGGCGCGTAATTCCGAGAAGCGGGCGAATCAATGCTGCTTTTTTCGTCAACGGGCGCCGTGGCGGTATTGCTGCAAGTCCAGTCAATCCAGAGCCTCGTACGAGGTTGAGGAGTAGTGTTTCTGCGGTATCGTCGGCGGTGTGTGCAACGGCGCAGTACTGCGCTTGGACGGTGCTACACATCTGGCGGAAGAAGCGGTAGCGAAGTTCACGCGCTGCTTCTTCGATGCTGAGCCGATGCTTCCGTGCAAACGCAGCATTCTCGACGTGCGTAACGTGGCATGGAAGGTCATATCGCTTCGCCAGTGCGCGGACAAATGCTTCATCTCGGTCGGATTCTTCAGCGCGCAGTTTGTGGTTGACGTGTGCAAGGTGTAGGCGGTAGCCGTGCTCGAAAGAGAGGACGAACAAAATGTCGAGCAGAACGACAGAATCAACGCCACCACTGATGGCAATCAGGATTGAAGCGCCCGGCTCGACGTCGAGTTCACTGATGAGCATGTGCTCAACGTGCTCGATTGTGGGAATGCATGCGTCCGGTATCTCTGGCATAGCGACAAGGTCGCGCACAACGAAGGCACGGCGTGTCCGTTTTGGCTTCTGGTGGGGATGTGTCTGCACCTGCGCTGAAGTTGCTGCTGTTTGCGCAGAAGCATGGCGTTCTTCCGCACGATTTTGGTCTGTTAGATGGGGTGTGCTCTCTTGGCCCGCGGGTGTCGCTGCCGGTGTTGGCGCACTTTTCTTGCGCCGATGCTTGCGGCGTCGCTTCGGGGAGTCTCCGCTGTCAGGTTGGGCAGGAGCGTGCTGTTGCAGCTGCTGGGATACGCCGCTGGGCGGGTGGGATTGTGGTGGGGACGTTTGAGCTGCTTCTGGCGGTGCAGGTGGTGTGGGAGGTTGCACTGGTGGAGCGGTGCGAGCTTTCGATTTCTGAGCTTGCCGAGCAGCAGGCTTGGTCTGCTGTGGTACAGGGGTTGATTGGTTCGAAGCAGCAGCGCCGGCATGCTGTGGTGGCTGTCCGTTCGTCTCATCGGGTGGTTGCATCGTCGGTGTGCCAGCCAAGCGCTGCGATTGCTTCAGTTGGGTGATGAATGCGCTCAGCTCTTCGTCGGACGGCTGTAGAGGTGATGATAGGCGTTCTGCGCTGGGTTCGGTGACAGTCGTCGCACGTGACTCGACATCGTCCGCTGGAGTGGTGCGCGTCTTTCGTTTCCGTTGGGGTAATTGTTGCTGCGGTTCGGGGTCGGTTGCTTGAGAGTGCTTCTTCTTTGGTCGCGATGTTGGCATAGGACTATGGCTCGATTGATGACGATAAGCGTTCGGGCTGGCTGTGGTGCTGGTCCCACCGTTCAGCAAGGAGAAGCTCACGCTGCAAATACACTGCAGCCCCAAGTGTTGCGATGGCCCAACCGCGCCACCCAGCCCGATAGCCTTTCTTGAGCACGAAGCTTTTGAAAAATCGCAGTGCTGCTCGCAAAAATGCTTTCGGCATCGCTGGGCGGTGACCTGTGGCAAACCGTTTTTCTGCGGCAAGTGTGCTATAGCGAATATTCCGCTGCAGATGCTCGGCGATGGAGGTATAGCTATAGTGCAATAGCTCACCGCTGAAAACGTGACGGCGGGCGTCTTCGTGCACTAGGAGCCGCTCATGGACCGGGTCGTCGCTCCACCGTGCAACGTCTCGGCGGAACAAACGCCACTTGACGTCGGGGTACCAATCTGTGCAGCGAATTTCCCTGCCGATGTACATGGGCAGTCGCCGCAATGCGTAGACATCTGCGCGCCACTTGCCTTTCTCTGCTGCGATTTCGCTCCGGAGGGCTGACGAGAGCACCTCATCGGCGTCGAGCGAGAGAATGTAGCGGCCGCTTGCATAGTCATTGCCGAAGTTTTTCTGCTTGCCGTAGCTATCGAATTGGCGTTCGAGCCAGACGACATTCGCAAACGCAGATGCTACGTCGCGTGTGCGATCGGTGGAGCCGCTATCAACGATGACGATTTCGTCTGCGATTGGGGCAACCGCCTCGAGCGTGCGCCCGAGCCGATCTTCTTCGTTCAAGGTGATGATGACGACTGATAGTTCCATCGAGACGCTCAAGGATGTCGGCAATGGCCGTCTTAGGTGCTGCTTGCTTGGCAGTCACTGCACCGTTGCTTCTGCTTGTTCGATGGCTACTTCGTTGATTCGATCATGGGTGCGCAGGAATTCGGCATACTGCAGCAGACGCTCTTCGATTGGTGCGTAGGAGTCGAATTCCATCAGTTCCCGGCGAACCGTTGCTGCATGCGGCAGCGACTTGAGGTAGCCAGCGTAGAACTTGCGGAACTCACGCACAGCACGTTGCTCATCGGCGCGATGCTCGATCAACAGCCGCAAATGCTCCAGGCAGACGGCGATACGCTCGTCAGGACTTGGAGGAGGCTCAAGCTGCCCTGTTTGGAACAGCGTTCTTGCCTGGCGGAAGATGAATGGGTTGCCGATTGCAGCACGTCCGATCATCACAGCGTCGCATCCGGTTTCTTCGAAAGCTCGTTTGACGTCAAGTGCGCTTGCGACGTCACCATTGAGGATGACCGGAATGGAAACAACTTCTTTGACACGTGCGACCCAGGACCAGTCGGCAGACCCGCTGTGCCCCATATCGCGCGTGCGGCAGTGGATTGCCAATGCAGCAATACCAGCATCCTCGAGCATACGGGCGACATCGCAAATGACGATCGACGAGCGATCCCAGCCGAGACGCGTTTTGACCGTAACCGGAACGGGAACAGCTTCCACCAACGCGCGCGCCATCGCAGCCATCAAGGGCGGATCTTTCAAGAGCGCGGCACCAGCATTCCGCGCGACGACGTTCTTGACCCAACAGCCGCAGTTGATGTCGAGGAAATCTGGGTTGCTCTCGATTGCAACACGAGCTGCCTCGACCATCGTCGGAATGTGTCCACCGAAAATTTGCACGGCGATAGGATGCTCGTCCGGTTCGATCCGAAGCTTTTGGAACGACCGCGGTGCATTCCGTACCAATCCGTCACTGGAAATGAACTCGGTATAGACGATGTCGGCACCGAACCGGCGACAAATGCGGCGAAACGGCGAATCGCTGACATCCTCCATCGGTGCCAGCAGCACGCCACGTTCGATGTCGAGCGAGCCAATCTTCATCGCCATCGCAAGAGGAACCAACTGGTGCGAAACTACGACGGATTACCAGAGCGATTCGTCCACAGTTCGAACACGAAAGGGGGGCATCGTCCGTTTGTGCGCCCGAAACGATGATCGTCCGGTGAACGCAGCGCAATGCAGTTCTTCAATCCCTTGATGCTCCTTGGGCTGGTCGCAGCAGCTATACCGATCCTGCTGCACTTGCTCAATCTCCGTAAGCTTCGAACGATCGAGTTCAGTACGCTCCGTTTTCTGCAGCAAATCGAGCGAACGCAGGTTCGGCGGCTGAAGCTCCAGCAATGGGTACTTCTGGTGCTGCGGACGCTTCTTGTCGTGCTGGCAGTGCTTGCGTTCGCTCGTCCGGTAGTGCGGACCGCACTTCCGGTTCTCGGCGGGCAGGTGCGCAGCAGCGTTGTGATTGTGCTGGACAACTCACCGAGCATGGATACGCAAGACGAGCGAGGCAATCGCTTCCAATGGGCGATTCGCCAAGCGGAGCAGATTCTGTCCTCGCTCAAGAGCGGTGATGAAGTTGCACTCATTACACCGAGTGCTCTGCTGCAGTCCAAGTCGCTATCGTTCACGACGGCACTCGGTGCTGTGCGGGAAGAGCTGTCATCTCTTCGATTGGCGTATGGGAGCGTTTCGCTCCGGGATTTGCTCGATGCGGCGCGGAGTGTCCTGTCGACAGCGCAGAATGCGCATCGCGAGCTGTACGTCATCAGTGACTTTCAAACGAGCATGCTTGCGCCCAGGGAGGATTCGCTCAAGCAGATAATGCCGGTCGAACGCGTGATCATCGTTCCTGCATCGTCTGGCTCAAACCTTGGGCAGTTCGACTTGGGAATTGATTCCGTCGGAATTGTCACTCGACTTATCGAACCGGGCAAGCCGATTGAGTTCGCTGTCCGGATTCGCAACAATGCAGGCAGCGATGCACGTGGGAGCGTTGTCCGATTACGCTTTGGCAGCGAGCAAGTCGCACAGCGTGCGTTCGATCTGCCTGCCGGGCAAGTGCGGACACTCGCGCTCGTCGCTCCGGCGCCACCAGGCGGTGCAATCGCGGCGCAGGTAGAACTCGAACCCGATGCGTGCGAGAGTAACAACGTACGTTATGCTGCGTGTATCGTTCCTCGCATGCCGCGGATCGTTGTGGTCGGAACACCCAAATCGGCAATGTACATCGAGGCTGTGCTCTCTGCGCTCGGTGAACGGCAATCTCCGGTTGTCGAGCGCGTTCCACCAGACAGACTTGGAGGCGTCCAACTCGATGGTTACGATGTGGTAGTTTTCACGACGACACCTGGACCGAGCGCAGTCGAACAGCTCCGTGCAACGCTTGCCTCTGGCCGTGCCAATGCGCTGATTTTCGCCGATGCAAGCACGCCACTTGAAGAGCAACAGCGTATGGCTCGCGCGCTTGGTATCGGTCTGCTCGAACAGCTCCCACGCAACGAGAGCGGGGTGTGGGAACTCCGCAGTCTCGATGAGCAGCATCCGCTCTTTGCAGGGGTCTTTCGCAGAGAAGAAGGACCTGCAGCGCTCGCACAGGTGGAATCGCCAGGAATTGGGCAGGCATTGCCGAGCACTGGGGGAGTAGCGCTCATCAGCATGGAACGTGGTGCATTCTTGAGTGAGCATACGCTCGGCAGTGGACGGATTCTCTATTGCGCTCTTCCGCCCACGCTGGAGTGGAGCGCATTCCCGACAACTGGACTGTTTCCCGTCCTGGTTGGGAGAGCAGTGCTCTATCTGGCAGCACAGGGAACAATCGGCGTTGATGTCACCGTTGGCGAGCGGTGCCAATTGGAAATTCCATCGCGCTTTGCTGGTGAGAGTGCATTCCGGCTGCACGATCCATCGGGGGCTTCCAGTGCTGTAGAGCCGCTCCGCTTTGCCGGGCGGAGCGTTGTTGATCTTGGACGGCCGCTTGTCCCAGGCGTCTTTACCGTGGAATCTATCGCTCAGCGTGAAGCTGTCGCAACTGCTGCTGTGAACATACCAGCAGAGGAAGCAGCCCTTCACTTTGCTGATGCCAACCGCGTGGCTGCGTATATCTCAACCGCGGTGGGGAAGGAAGACATCGAGATCGCCGAGCCTGACAGACCGCTTGGAGAACTCGTCGCGCGTCAGCGTCAGCACGCGGAGCTTTGGCCGTGGTTGCTCGGTGTGGCGCTCCTTGCTGCTGCAGCGGAAATGCTCCTTGCGGCGCGGATCGCGCGCCGTTCTGCCTAAACAAGTTTTCACGACAATGGACGATACATCACACCGATGGAAGGTCCAACAATGCATGCTCTGAATACTGTGCTGATTGCGCTTGTGGCACTGCTCGTTTCAGCGTCGCTCGACGCGCAGGTCCGCGTGCTTTCCCCGAGCCAGGGGCAGGTGCTCTACCCTACGCGAGTCGTTCGAATTGAGTGGGACAACCCAACATCGTTGCCTGTGGATCTGCGCTATTCGACCGATCACGGGGCAACGTGGGAGCCGATTGCAACAGCACTACCAACCCGGAGCTTCGAGTGGCACGTGCCTTTGCTCGATACTGTCGGTGTGCTTATCCAAGTGCAGCTAATGGCAACGGCCGCCCCACGTGTGATTGCTGAGTATGAGCTTCCCGATTCAGTTCGTTCTGCGTGGTGGTCTGGGCAGAGCACTGGTGTAGTCACGCTAACACGGCGCGGGATACTCTGCCGAATCGAAGGTGCCTTGCTTCCAGCAAGTGGCGGCTACCTCCTCGGTCTCGATAGCTCCGCGCTGATGTGTCCGTATCCGGGTGCTCGAGATTCGGCTTTGGTGGCAATTGGTGGTCGGTTGGTTGTGGTTTCCACCTTCAGAGGTGAACTGGGCGGAGCATTGGGTGGAGAGCATTCAGCAGCGATCACCGCACTGGTTGCGCATCCGCGCCTTCCTCTGGTTGCAGCTGGGTATGCCGATGGAACTCTTCGCCTCTGGAACGTTGCAGAGCGTCGGATGCTCGGCAGTGTGCTCTCGCAAGCGCTTGGCGCGGTAACAGCACTTGCGTTCCACCCGGATGGAGAGCTTCTTGCGCATAGCGGTGCAGATGGCGTCATTATCGTCGAGCCCTGGGAAACGCTTGGGAGCAGCACCAACCGAATTTGGCTCCGGCATGCGGATAATCTCAGCACAGCATAT
>RFIK01000096.1 GCA_003695605.1 Chlorobiota bacterium | reverse complement strand
GACCTCGGCGGAATCCTGGGTAGATCGCTCCGCATGGCTCGATCGCTTGAGAAACCCGCAGCAATCGCCACTGGAGACACTCGGCGGGTATTGCATGGCCCTGGCGGTGCATCCCCAGAATCCGAATGTAGTGTACGTCGGCAGCACTGATGTTTTTCTCTCGCTCGATGGATGCGTTTCATCGGCAATTCACCTTGGGGGCTATCCTTACCGGGTAGAACCCGGCTCGTTGCACCCAGACGTCCACGCACTGGTATTTCCACCCAACAGTCCAGGGCAGCTCTATGCAGCTACCGATGGCGGTATCTACCGAACCACAACGCCGTTGGCAACCGACGGAGCCTGGTGGGAAGCGCTCAACGATGGCTTGACCACAACGCAAGCCTACCACGTCGCGGTCAACCGTGCTGTGCCGGCAAGCCGCTTTGTCATCGCAGGATTCCAGGACAACAGCAACTGGTACACACCCAGCGCGATGTACGGCGAACCCTGGAGCTTTGCCTACGGCGGCGATGGCTGCCGAGTCCTGGTTGCAGAAGCAGGCAAGCTCATTATTGCATCCTCGCAGTTTGGCAGCGTTTATGCACTCGATGAGAGGACGAATCTGCTTTCGATGCCTTCTCCACCGCGCAGTGGCAGAGCATTCGTCACTGAAGTCGCCTATGATGAATCGCTCCACGCAGTGATTTTAGCACTCGATAACGCGCTCTATCGGCTTGGATATTCCAATGGCTCGTTCGACCCAGCCTGGACGCACGCTGCGGTGCTTCCTCGCCCAGACCTGATTACAACACTGGCGGTGCGTGATGGGATTGCGTTGGCTGGTACTGCAGAAGGGCGGCTCTATCGCTGCCACCTCACAACTGGTCAGGTCGAGCAGTTTACCACTGCACCAATCCCGGAGGGTGCATTCATCGCTGCTATTGATTGGGATGAAGCCGATCCAAACCGCATCATCGCGACGATCTCGAACTACACCCTTCCCAGCATTCTGACAACATGGGATGGCGGTACCACGTGGCAGTGGATTGGCGGATCGCTCGAAGAAGATTCGAGCGGCTGGGGGCCATCGGTGCGGGTTGTGCGCTCGATTGTCCAGAATGGCAAGCGGCTCTACGTTGCGGGCACAAGCATTGGTGCATTCGTAGCCGACTCGCTCTCGGCGCAGACAGCATGGCAACCACTGGGACAAACGACCCTGGGTGTGCTCCCCGTCGAAGCAATTGACGTTCGCTCCAGTGATGGGCTGACCGTACTCGGCACACACGGTGGCGGAATCTTTTTGTGTACGCTCAGCGCCGGTGCGCTCGGTGCAGATTTTCAGCAACGTGTACCGAGCGATTTTCTCGTGGAAAGCCCATTGCCCACTCCCACCACGGACTATGCGCTCATTCGTGTCCACCTGCCGCGCAGTGGCGGTGCACTCGTACTCGAGCTATACGATGCACTCGGGCGAAAGCTTTCTGAGCAACGTCTACAACCAAGCCAAGCGGGAGTCATCCCACTTCTCCTGACCCCGACCGACCTGGGGTCGCTCCCGCCAGGGATGTACTTTTACCGCGTCCTTTGGGAGAGTTACAAAGCCAGTGGAGTACTCATCAAAGTTCGGTAGCTGAAAGGGCAGGCACTGCGCATTGGCCTGCCCCACAGCAATACGGCAGAGTAGGGTTAGCGGTGCGCGACGTCAGTTCGCGCTCGATGGGATGCGCAAGGACACGACCTGCTTCCCCACTTGGGATTTGACCTCGAGCATGACCACATCGCCAGGTTTTTTGCTTGCGATCATCGAGCGAAGCTGTCCTGGCGAATCCACAGGCTTCCGGTCCACGCTCAGGATGACCGAGTTGGGCGTCAGTCCACGCATATATGCCTCGCTGTAGCGCTCAACGTTGGTCACCTCGACACCGCTTGCGACATCGAGTTTGTCTTTGGTTTCAGGGCGGAGCGGTGCGACAGAAAAGCCAAGATCATCGAAGCGTACCGGGCCTTTGGTATCGGGAGATTCGCCTGGGCTGGGTTCAGCAGATTTATCTGTTGCGGCAACTGATTCATCACGCGCTTCGAGCCGAACTTCCTTGACGAGCTCTTTTCCATCGCGCCAAATTCGGAGCTTGACTTTATCCCCAGGTCTGTTCTGGAGAATGAGCGTCTGCAACTGATTTGGCGAATTGACCGGTGTGCCATCGAGCTCTAAAATCACATCCTGCGTTTTCAATCCCGCCTTATCTGCAGGCGAATGCTTGATGATATCGTTGACGATGACACCTTGCACTTTCGGCAGCCCAAGGCCTTTTGCGTCGGTATCGTCCACTGCGCGAATCGTAACGCCGATGTATGCGCGGTTGACTTTGCCGTAGTTGATCAAGTCGAGCGCGACTTTGCGCACAATGTCCACTGGAATTGCAAATCCATAGCCGGCGAAGTAGCCCGTTCCGCTCGCAATCGCAGTGTTGATGCCGATGAGCTTGCCGTCGAGTGTGAACAAGCCACCGCCGCTGTTGCCAGGGTTGATTGCAGCATCGGTTTGGATGTAGTTTTCAATTGCGAAATTTCCGCGATTGAGTCCCATTCCGCCTCGACCAACCGCACTAATGATGCCGGCTGTCACTGTTGAATTGAGCATCACGAGCGGATTGCCAACAGCGATAACCCACTCGCCGATCTTGATGTCGTCGCTTGTGCCGAGATAGGCAACGGGCAGGTCTTTGGCGTCAATTTTGATGACGGCAACGTCCGTGAGCGAATCACGCCCAATGAGCTTGGCAGTAAACTCTCGCTTATCACTGAGCCGGACTCGAATACCCCCATCTGCAGTCGCCCCAGCGATGACATGGTTATTCGTGACAATGTAGCCATCGCTGGTGATGATCACACCCGAGCCTTGTCCGATTGGGACATTTCGCTTGCGCTTGGTGCCATCGCTCTCTTCCTGGCTCCGCTCGCGAGGACGGAACGGACGGAAGAAATCTTCGTCATCCCACGGACTAAAAAATCGGAAGATGTCATCGGGCGTTGGTTCGCCACGGTCTTTGCTGAGCACTTCAATGTACACCACCGTTGGCTGAACAGCATTTGCAGCTGCAACGAAGGCATCGTTGAACGCACGGACGTTGTCGGGAACTTTGATAGGCGGTTGCTTGGCACCGATGTCCCGGACGCTCTGCCCGAAAAGCTGAGCCATTGGAATGCTCGAGAGCTCAGCGACAAGGAGGATGCCTGCCACGATGCCAATCCCGACGAGTGCTACTGCGCGAAGGAACTGGCTCCGCTTGAATGTGGCGTTCATTGCAGTTTGATGAAAAGGTGGGACACGAACTTGGAATTCGACGCAAAAGACGAACGGAGTAGCTCCCTTGTTGTCAAGAAGCGATTTGCCTCTCCCCGATCGTGGGGAGAGGCAAACCGAAACACCTCGCGTCACCGTGCGCGCTTATTTTTCGATGATGATCGGCACCGTCTCGGTGTAATCACCACTGCGCATGCGGAGCATGTACGATCCGCTGGCGATACCGTTCGGTACAAAGCGGACGGTGTATTCGCCAGCTTTCAGCTCCCCGCGGACGAGCGTTGCAACCACGTCACCGCTGGTGCTGATGAGGTCAAGCGTCGTGGGTGCATCGTAGCCAACGCCAAAGCGTATATCAGCTCCCGTACCATTGATCGGGTTCGGATTGACGCGGACGTTGAAGCTTGTTGTCGTGATCTTGACAAAGCGGAGGTTGAATGCACAGACGGGGTTGATGCGCATGATGCCATCGCGCGTTTGGATCACGACGCACTGGTCGTTGATGTTCACTGGCTCGACTTTCACGAGAAATCCACCGTTTGTTGGGAGGACCGATGGCATTGTTGCCGTCAGTTCAATACCAAAGAGATCGTCACCTGTCTGCACCCGGAGCGGTGTTGTGCCATTGAGCGTAAATTCAACAATGCCTTGAGATGTTGCTGCATCATAGGAGACAGTGACATCGTTGCCGACCGTCCATCCTGCCGCCGCCAAGGGACCAAGGACACGAATGACCGGCTGTCCATTCTGGAGGATTGGTGCAAATGCGCTAATGTCGAACGTCACACGCATGCGGAATGAGGTTACGTTCCCCATCGTGACAGGCTGCGCGGCCTGGAAGCGAACAAGTTTCGGCAGCGACTCGCTTCCTTGCGGGATGTCAAACGTCTCGGATACTGTTACCACGAGTGTCGTCTGTTGGAGACCATTGCCGCTCAGTGCACCTGTGTACTCCGTTGCGTCATTGTTGATGCGGAGCACGATCTGTGCTGTGTGTGGTCCTCCAGGGACAGTGGGTGTGAACGGAACGATGAGATCGTACGTTCCACCTTTCGGAATCGGATTCGGGAGCGGGAGATTCGTCGGTTGGCCGAACATGGTCGCACCAGGACCCATGAAGCGAACGAACGTCAGCGTCGTTACGGGGACGTCACCGGTATTGGTAACGCGGACGGTAAGATTCGTCGTGCTGCCAACGCAGACGTCGCCGGAAGCGGGTGCAACATCAATTCGCGCCACGCCGCTGTACGCAGTGCCATTCCACACCGAGCGCGCTTCTTCCAGCGCATCACTTTGCGTGACGAGCGTTGCGGTGTTAGTGATATTGGTTCCTGGCACAGCCACGAAGTAACTTGCATCAAACGTCACACTCTGCCCTGGGAGGAGAACACGTGGCAGATTGAGTGACTGGCGATCAAAGGTGAAATTCTCACTCCCGTACGTCCCATCAGTACCGATAGTCCTATCTACTTCGGGGACAAGGTCGCGGAGATGGAGTGTATCGGCATACTGCCAATCCTGGCGGCTAAGGTTTGTCACCGTTACCTGTTTGACGTCCGGCGTGGTGCCTGCTTCGATCGGACCGAAGGTCACTGTGGGTGTGATCGTCACACGTGGCGCAATACCGACCCCTCTGATCAACGCTGTCCGTGGCTCACCCGTGCTGTTATCGAACGACACCGTGATTTCATGCAGTCCGACTGCTTGTGGTGCAAAGTACACGTAGATTGGACGCCCCACAACGTTCGAATATGACTGGCCAGGCGGAATATCCACGACGGGCACTTGGTTGAGCGGCGGATCAAAGGTGAACGCCGTGCCGTTACCGTAGGCATCGTTGCTGACTGTGACGCCGCGAATTGTTACCGCCTGCGTACCGTCATTACGAGGATCGAGGATCGCTATCGTTTGCCAATCGTTCAGGTACGGATACGGCTGCGCAGGATTGATCCGCTTTTCACCGAAATCGAGTGGCGCCACTGAAAGACCCGGCTTGACGCCGCGTCCGCGGAGGTACACCACCGAGTCAATGCGATTAGCATCACTTGAAAAGGTGATCGTTGCCGTATAGTTTTGCTCAGCAGTTGGCGTAAACGTCACGGAGTAATTGCGCAAGTCGTTTGCGCCACCGTGCTCACTCAATACAAGTGGTGCGATCGGTGAAATTTGACCAAGTGCTGCTTCTGGAACGAACGCTGGATCGGTTGGCCCCGTGGCACCGGTAATGGTCAGGCGCACTGTCCCACGACTGAAGACGGTAAACGTCCGCGTAAGCGAGGTACCGACCCCCACGTCACCGAAGTCGAGCGGCCGCGCCGCAGGGTGAGAAACGTCAATGATTGGTTCGCCCGTTTGCCCAAGAACGAGGCGACGATAGCGGAAGATACACTCATCACCAACCCCGATCGAGTCGCGGACAACGCCATCGTTGGTAGCAGTGTAGCGAATGGTGATCTGGCGTCGCTCTTGCGGCTGAAGGTCGAATGGGATCGGGTTATTGACAATTTCGAAGACGCCTTGGCCGCCATTTTTGAATTCCAATCGTGTGACACGAATCGGCGCGGATCCTTCATTGACAACCTCGAGTGTCCGCGTGGCGACATCTCCTTTCCGCAGCATTCCGAAATCAACATCGCTCGGCTGAATCGTTATCTTCCGTGCTTTATACTCGACCACAATCACGGTGTCGTTCCCTGCGCGGTCACGGAATACCACGTACGCGACGGCATCTTGATCTGGATCGTCAACTGTGAGGCGCCACCGTGTCGAACGCGTTTCCCCTGGAATGAACGGATCATAGTCGAGCGTGTAATTCCGTGTACGTTCTGGATCGAGGTAAATCATCGCCAAATTCGAACGAATTTGATCGTCGTTTGGGTAATCAATCACTTCAGCGTCGCCACCGGAGACCCCACTGACCGAACCATCACAGTTGACGATGTAGCGCGGCACTGGCGGAATTGTATCCGGTAGCTGAACATTGAATGCTGCACTGGTCGGGTGGCCATACGAATCGTAATTGCTTCCCCCGTAAGAGTAGATTGCAAATGG
>RFIK01000009.1 GCA_003695605.1 Chlorobiota bacterium | reverse complement strand
CTTCTGGGGCTGTCCGCGCTGGGTCATCATCAATCAACACAGCGTGGAGAATCACGCGGTGGTACGCTGGATTTTGATCATGGTGATGCTCGCTCCATAAGCTCCGGCATTTGTCGAACTCAATTGCACCACTGAGGACAGTGCCCCCAAGGAGCACTGCTGCCTCCTCGAAGTCCGGGCCACCATGCGGGTTGTACCGACCCGGCGAGAGAATTTGCAAACGATTCCCCGAGCTTGTCTGAAGTACCCGCGCTGGCTCGCTCATCCACCGATGCACCCCGCGGTGGAGTTCGATCTCGTGGTACGCAAACAGTCGGTCGAACGCATCATTCATGGCAGCGCAAGGAGCCGGTAGTACTGCTCAACCGCGTTACGCAGGCTTTCCAAGCCACCATCCATGTAGGCATCGAGAATCCCACGCGAGACATTTATCACCGCAAGTCCTCCAGCATTTGCAGTGCGCACAGCCTCGATATCACCACCTTGGGACCCGATCCCAGGGATGAGAAGCGGGCAATCACGACCGATACGTCGCCGCACCTGCGCAAGATGCTCCGGCAGCGTCGCACCGACGACAAAGCCGAGTCGGTCGCACCCTGGCATCGCCAGCAATGATTCGATCACGCGCTCGTAGATCAGAGCGCCGTCGCAAGTGACCAATTGCAGATCACGTGCGCCATTGTTCGAGGTCAGCGCAAGCGCGAACGTGAGCTTATCGGCATACGCAGTGAACGGTTCAATCGCATCACGTCCCATGTACGGGTTGACCGTCACCGCGTCGGCACCAAAACGCTCGAACGCAGCAGCAGCATAGGCTTCCGCAGTTGAGCCGATATCACCGCGCTTACCGTCGAAAATCAGCAACCGGTCGTCCGGGATGAGCTGCACCAGACGCTCGAGCATGCTCCAACCTTCCACTCCAAGTGCCTCAATGAATGCAAGGTTGATTTTGAACGCAACGCACCGAGACCTGCCAACCTCAAGGATTGGCTCGAGCCATTCTGTGAGCGACTGTGCCGAACGGCCGCCCACGTACCGCGCGTGGAGGTCAATACCAATGCACAAGTAGGAACCAACTGTCTCAAGCGCAGCAGAGAGTTTTTCCCGTGCAGTCATGGCAGCAAACGTTTGAGCTCTTGGTACGGCACGGCGCGAAGGTTTGCTTCTGTCGGAGGTGGCAACTGTGCTTTGCGGACGCGTTCGGCGTTCGCTTCGATCCGATCCTGCGGAAGCGGATGCGTGCTGAGCAGCCGCTCAATTGAACCTCCACGACGACTTTTGATTTTCTCGAAGAAAAAGCCTAATGCCCCCGGATACCAGCGTGTGGACTGAAGGTAGCGGAACGAGTACTCATCACTTTCAGCCTCGTCATCCCGACTATTCTTGAGCAACGCCAGCCCTACGAAGAGATTTGCTGCCAATTCCGTTGTTCGGGATGTGTTCTTCCCCAACGCAATATCGAGCAGAAGCTGCGCCCCGAGTGCGTTGGTCATCCGCTTGGTTGCATGACGACGCTCTGCATGTGCGATCTCGTGACCGAGCACCGCTGCGAGTGTTGCTTCATTGTCCACTGCTTTCATCAACCCAGTGTATACGTAGATGTAGCCGCCGGGCGTACAGAATGCATTGAGTGTGTTGGGATCGTTGATGATTGTGACACGATATGGGAATTGAGAGCGGTACTCGATCAAGGGCGAGCGGATGATCTCACTGACCATGTTCTGTACCGCGGTGCGGACCGTTTCGTTCTGAAGAATTGGATACTCGCGCACATTCTTCCGGATTTCCTGATCGAGATTGGCACCGAGTTGCGCATCGTACGACGAGGGGAAAATGTTGATCCCACAGGTGACAGCGCTAAGCACCAGTGCAACGGCGACGATACCGCGGATCAAAATCTGCACTACCATTCGGCGCACTCAGGAGAAAAGACAACACCAAGCTCTGGCGGATACTCAACTGACTCAAACACGAGTCCATGCGGCGGTGCAATCGGGCTACCGCGCCGGCGATCGCGCGCATAGAGCGCCTCTGCAAGTTCGGCGGCACTGCGCTTGCCCCGCGCACAATCGAGCATCGCTCCAACCAGGGAGCGGACCATACCATAGACGAAACGATTGGCGACAATTTCCAGCCGAAATCGCCCTTCACCGCACGACTGCCACGTGCAACGCTCGACAGTGCAAATGTACGAGCGCTGATTGGCGTTGAGCTTCGAAAATGTTGTAAAGTCATGGGTGCCGAGGAAAACAGCCGCAGCCTCTTCAAGAGCAGTGTCACGGAACGGAAATGGCACCTGCCACTCATAGCGACGCCGGAGTGGATCGCTACACCGCGCCAGGTAGTAACTGTACGTTCGCCGGAGCGCATCGTATCTCGCGTGGAACTCAGTATCGCTGCGGAGTTGCACACCATTGATGCGGACATCTTCTGGCAAGAGCGCGTTGAGTGCACGCGGAATGCGGTCAACTGGGATTCGGTCAGCATTACCAAGTCGGACGTGCACGACCATCCCCCGCGCATGGACGCCAGAATCGGTGCGTCCAGCAGGGACGATTGTTGAGCACTCCCCGTAGATGCGCTCGAGAGCCTTGGCAAGTTCGCCTTCGACGGTTCGTCCGTTCGGTTGCCGTTGCAGACCGACAAAGTCGGTGCCATCATAGGCAAGCCGGAGTACGAGCGTCTTCATCCGCCAAGCGAAAGCACCGGCAAACCCACGTACTGCGACAGCCCAGTGGAGGAAAGCAAGCTCCCGCTGAGCAGTTCGCCATCGCATCCGAGGATTTCCACCTCCACCATCGCGCCGGGCAGTGCGTCTGGCACGACGACGCGGCAGTAGTTTTCCGAGTAGCCGACAAACCCGCCACGGGTTGGATCAAACTGCTCAACGAGCACGTTCCGGCGTGTGCCGATGTTTTCGGCTGCAAAAAGTTCCCGCTTCTGCTGGCCGAGCGCGCGCAGTGCCGCTGTTCTCTCTTTGCGAATCCGAAGCGGCACCTGGTCACGCCGGTGCGCTGCGTCGGTCAACTCCCGCTCGCTGTAGGTGAACACGTGGAGATACGAAATTGGCAGCGATTCAATGAAGCGGTAGGTTTCTTCGAAGTGTCGCTCCGATTCTCCAGGAAAACCAGTCAGCACGTCCGCACCGATGCACGCATGGGGCATCCGCTCCTTGATTGCAAGGACACGCTCGGCGTAGAGCTCGCGCTTGTAACGGCGTCGCATCTGACGGAGGATTTCCGGCGAACCGCTTTGGAGTGGCAAATGAAAGTGCGGACAAATGCTCGGATGCTGTGCGATGAACTCGATGATCGCAGGATGCATGCGATTCGGCTCGACAGAACTAAGGCGATAGCGGCACTCAAACTCAAGCGAAACCAAAAGCTCGAGCACATCGAGCAGGCGCTCCCCCTTCGATCCACGGTATTCACCAAGGTTGATGCCAGTGAGCACAATCTCCCGGTAGCCTGCCTCTACCAATCGCCGAACATGCTCGGGAATTTCTTCGATCGGCATTGAGCGGCTCTTGCCTCGCGCGTGCGGAATCGTGCAGAAGGAACACGAATAGTCGCATCCATCTTGGAGCTTGAGAAATGCCCGCGTATGGCTATCATGCTCAGAGAACACTGCCGCTGTAAATGGCAGATCCTGCAACCGCAGATCCTCAGTGCGAATGACTATCGGACTTGCTGCACTCCGAGCACGCCCGACGAGCACACCGAGCTGATGCTTTTCGGCATTCCCTACCACCAAGCGAACTCCTTCGATTGCCGCAATCTCCTCCGGCTGCAACTGCGCGTAGCAACCAGTGACAACGATTGTCGCATCGGGCGAACGTCGCAGCGTGCGGCGCACAACCGTGCGACATTCTCTATCGGCAGTTTCAGTGACTGTACACGTGTTGATGACAACCAGATCAGCCTCTTCCCCGAACGGAACAATCTGGTACCCTGCCTGCTCGAGCTGGCGGGCAATCGCGGAGCTTTCCGCGTAGTTTTGTTTGCACCCGAAGGTGAAAATCGAAGCTCTCATCGCTACAAAATTAGGTCCACTTCTCTGTCAGTGCCACTGTGAAAGACGGCGTTCGCTCAAGCTGCGTGACGATCTCGGTCACCACGACCCCAGACATGGCAGCTTCGCTCGATGGACACACGATCCATCCGCTCTACTCGACCTTCTGGCTTGCTTACCATGCAGAGGTTGCAGCACGGAAAGCAATTGAACCATACTTCGACGATGGCGAAAATGCGCTCGGTGCAGGCATTGAGTTGGAACATCAGAGCATGTGTCCTCTCGGTGTGAGGGTTGACATCACTGCGACGGTGACAAAATGCGAAGGCAATCGCATCATTTGCTCGTTCTCAGCCCGTGCTGGAGCAATCGAAATCGCACGTGGGACTCAAACGCAGGTTGTGCTCCCATCGGAGCACATCCAGACGATGATCGCACGCGCCTACGCTCAGCACGGCATTCCGCTACCGCAGAAGTCCTAACGCTTTTGCCATCTCCTCCCCATAGTCTGCAAGCAGCTCCTGGCCTGGCTCGATTGTGCGGATCGTCCAGACTTCGACACATTTGCCCGTGCTGAGATACTGCACATTCGGTTTGCGGCCGGAGCCATGGTATGAGCAAATGAACCGTGCAATGCCTGCATCGGTGCGGTGAGCGTCAATTACGGTGCGCTGGTTGAGCTCGATCGCGTACGGTCCGAATCCAAGCTCCACATAGCGTTCGCTGTACTCTGCGACAGAGAGCCGATCGCCATCGTAGTGAAACAGGAACGTGTCCTTGGGGATCCTCCGCACCGCGAACAGTCCCAAGCCAGCGCCGGGGATCGTCGAAGGTCGTACTTCGACACCATGGACAAGGCGCGTGTGATGAGCACAGTACGGATGCGTCAACGTCGTCAGCCGGCGGCAACGCTCACCACTGGGATGAACATAGGCGCATTGTTTGGTGACGTACACAGCAATACCATTAGCCGCTATTTGAGAACCTCGCCGGTTTCGATTGCCCATAGCAGAAGATCAAGTGCTTGAAGTTCAATACCGCATGTGCGCGCGAAATTCACAAATGCACGTTCGATTATTCGATACTGAGCTTCCGTCCGTGGTTGCTCTGCACGTGCGAGAACACCATAGCGCACAAGGTTGCGGAGGATGTGCCGATCAACAATTGCGACGTCGAAGCGCCCAAGATTGCGGAGGACGTGGCTCGCTTCCTTGAGTCCAAAACCCGCGACGTTTTGCGCAATCCAGCGCCGTAGCTCCTGGGAGGTTGATTGCTGCGCAAGTGCAGCGCCAATCGCGCCGAACTGTGTGCGAAGCGCAAGGAGACGACGCGCTTTTGTGCGGTGAAATCGTATGTAGTGCGCTGGATTGGCAAAGACAGGCGTTGGATCGAACCCCTGCTCGTAGAACTGCGCCGCACGGAGTTTTTCGACCACCTGCCATGCATTGCGCGCTTTGCTCTGCGGGGTACAAATGCAGTAACAGAACTCGTAGAAAATGTCGTGCGTACTCTTTGGCGCTTTGAACTCCTCGAGTCGGCGTTCAATAGCAGCAGCGTAATGTTCGTACTGCTCATCCAGTGGTGGAGGCAATCTCATCGGGTCATCTGCTCGAGCGCTTGCCACAGGTGCACAAACGGCTTTCCCGTCGTGTGCGCCAACTGCCACTGACACGGGAGATTGACCGCGATGTAGAAGTCCGCATCAATACTTGCGATCTCTACTGCCTCGCGCATGAGCGCATTGACCGGGAGCTTAGCATACCGTAAGCCGCGATCCCCCGCTATCCCACAGCATCCTGCATGAAATGGGATGACAACTTCACAACCGAGCTGCTCAAGTAAACCAACAAGATGCTCGCGCTGCCCAAGGCGTTCGAGCGAGCAGCCAGGATGCAACACAACGCGATACCTACCACGAACGCGCCGAGCAATTGCTGGCGCAAGCTGTGCCACTGCCTCGACAGGATCGAGAATTCGAAGCCCCGATTGTGTCCGCCGAAGGGAAAGAGCGCACGAAGAGCTATCGAGCACAACTGGGATGCGTCCGCTGTCGCTTGCAGAATGCGCTGCCTGGAGCCACTTCGTCTGCACTCGTTGGAATGCATGATCTGCACCACTGGAATGCCACGGCTGACCGCAGCAGATCCTCCGTGCAGATGATGCAACAGCAATCGGCACTACGGCACGCTGTGCGAGTGCAAACAGCGCTTCCGAAATTGATATGTCCCCCGTTCTCCCACCAAAGCATGCCATGCACGACGGGAGATACACCAGCTGTGCAGCGGTGCTCCGATGCAGCGCGATGCGATCGGGCACGCCCATCGTCGGAAGCCAGACCGGAGTATGGAGGCGATCTGAGAGCCAGCGCGTCAGCGTGTGAACCTGCCTCTCACCGAAAACATGAGCAGCCAAGCGCACTGCACTCAGCGCTGCACCGACGCTCGCAATCCATGCGCGGGTGAACCTTGCAGCAATCGCTTTTCCAAGCGGAAGCCGTCGCCTTGCACGCAGAGCGAGCGTCATCGTGCCGGTGTCAACACCCACGGGGCACGCCAGCATGCAGAGTCCGTCAGCTGCGCAGGTTTCTTCTCCAGCATAGCGATAGCCACCTTCGAGCACCCGCAGTGCATCGCGATCGCCAGCGATGCGGCAGCGCTCGATCTGTCGCAGTACTACGATGCGCTGACGCGGCGAGAGCGTCAACCCCGCTGATGGGCAGACACGCTCGCAAAATCCACACTCGATGCATCGCTCCACGAGCGGATGCACCGGCGGTAGCGTCTTGATGTTCCGCAGGTGGAGCTTCCGATCGCGCGTGAGCACGACATCGCGATTGAGCAGATGCTCCGGATCGAAGAGTTCCTTGATGCGCCACATGATTGCCGTTGCTTTTGCTCCCCACTGCTGCTCTACGTAGGGTGCCATGTTCCGTCCAGTGCTATGCTCGGCTTTCAGCGAGCCATCGTAACGCTCCACGACAAGCGTTGCCAGCGCATCCATGAATGCCTCGTATCGCTCGAGCCTACCAGAGTCGAGCGAAAAGGCAAAATGCATGTTGCCATCGCGAGCATGCCCGAAGATCACAGCATCTGCAAATCCGTGCGTGTGAAGCAGCGCTCCAAGGTCTGCAACTGCACGAGCAAGCTGCTCGCGGGGAAATGCCACATCTTCGTTGATGAGGGCACTGCCTGGTCTGCGCGCAGCACCAACACTCGGCATTGCCCCTTTCCGCAGGTGCCAAAGCAAGGTACGCTCGCGGTCATTGGCAGCGAGGAAATACTCGCGCGCGTTGCACCGCTCCGCTACACGAGCCAGCATCGCACCAAGCGTGCTTGCGTGCTCGGGATCAGCACTTCGACATTCGACAAGGAGCGCCGCAGTATCTGGCAAGCGTACCGTTGCGTCTTTGCTCGCATAGCGCCGAATCGCACGCAAGGTGGCATCGTCCATCAGCTCGATTGCAACTGCGCCGACGTCATCGAAGGGAGCAAGTGCATCGCACGCAGCAGCGATGGAGTCAAACCCAGCAAGGAGTGTAGCCGCAAACGGCGGCTCAGGAACTGTCGCCAGTGTTACATCGGCGATAAATCCGAGCGTCCCCTCGCTGCCGACCATCAGGTGTTGGAGGATGTCTGCTGGCCGATCGTAGTCGAGGAATGCAGCAAGCGAATAGCCCATCGTGTTCTTGAGCCGCGTGCGGTGGCGAATCAGTTCGGTAAGCTCCCGATCGGCGCGAATTTCATCCCGCAGCGTGGCAAGCCCAGCATAGAGTGCAGGTTCCCGCTCAGCAAGGAGCGCATCGGCAGTGGCAATGTCGCGCGTGTTGAGGACAAGGCCCGAAAGCAGGACAACCGACATCCCGCGCAACGTGTGGTACGCGTTCTGCGCAATGCCGCAGCACATCCCGCTTGCGTTGTTGGCTACGATACCGCCGATCGTACACGCATCAATCGAAGCAGGGTCCGGACCAATGCGACAGTGATTCGGGCGGAGCCGTGCATTGACATATCCGCCACGCAGCGAGCAACCAGCAGTAACGCTGCTGCCATCAGGCGCAACGTGGAATGTGTCGAACCCCTCGACTACTGCCAGAACGTTGTCCGTTACAGCTTGTCCCGAAAGACTTGTCCCGGCAGCACGAAACGTCACTGGCACGCGCTCCCGCCGGCTCCACGCAAACAGTTCTTGGACGTCGGTAATGCTCTGCACCCGTGCAACAGCGCGTGGGATGAGTTGGTAGAGGCTTGCATCGGATGAATACGCCACACGATCGAGCAGCGCAGTTGAAACACGCTCGCGTCCGAGCACTGCAGCTAACCGATCTTCCGGCGTCATCTTCCAACGTTCAGACACGTTCGACCACAGCAGCAAGCCCTTGGCCAACGCCGATGCACAGCGAAGCGACGCCGTAGCGTCCGCCACGCCAATGCAGACCGCGTATGAGCGTCCCGAGAATGCGAACGCCGCTCATACCGAGCGGGTGCCCGATTGCGATTGCTCCTCCGAACACGTTGAGCCGCTCAAGTGGGATATTGAGCAACCGTTGGCAGGCAAGCACCTGCGCAGCGAACGCCTCGTTGATTTCGAACAGATCAACTTCCTCGATCGAAATGCCGGCTTTCCGGAGTGCACCAGGAATAGCCTCGACTGGTCCGATACCCATAAAGCGCGGATCAACGCCTGCTGCATGGCCAGCGACATAGCGTGCCAACGGACGGAGATTGTGCCGCGTGACGGCTTCTTCACTGGCGACGATGAGTGCCCCGGCGCCATCGTTGAGCGATGATGAGTTCCCGGCTGTCACTGTTCCATCCGGGCGGAATGCAGGACGGAGCTTGGCGAGCTTTTCCAGTGACGTATCCGAGCGGGGTCCTTCGTCACGTTCGATCGTTGTGGTATTGCCTTTTTCGTCGCGGATCGTCACCGGGAGAATTTCCTCCTGCAGAAACCCCTCCGCATATGCTGCCAGTGTCCGCTGGTGCGAGGCAAGCGCGTAAGCATCTTGATCGTCGCGGCTGATGTGGTAGCGTTCTGCGACATTTTCTGCTGTCTCACCCATTGTCTCGAGCGGGAAGAGTTTTTCCATCGCTGGATTGGGAAAGCGCCAGCCGAGCGCTGTATCGTAGGCGATGAGGTTTCCAAAGCTTGCGCGACCGCTCACGTTCTTGGGCAGCACGTATGGTGCACGCGACATTGATTCGACACCACCAGCGATGATGAGATCTGCCTCCCCAGCTCGAATTGCGCGCGCTGCTACAATGACTGCCTCCAACGACGAGGCGCAGAGCCGATTGACCGTCACAGCTGGCACCTGATGCGGAAATCCTGCCAGCAATACAGCCATCCGTGCGACGTTTCGATTGTCTTCGCCCGCTTGATTGGCACAGCCCATGATGACATCATCAATCGCAGCCGGATCGATATCGGCGCGTTCGACGACGGCACGCATCACCATCGCTGCCATGTCATCAGGGCGAATGGAACTGAGCGCACCGCCATACTTCCCGACCGGCGTTCGAAGCGGATTGCAGAGATACACCTCGTGCATCACGAAGACTCCGAAAGGTACTGCAAACTTGCGAGGACTTTCTCCAGCGCGTCGGCAAGAGTTGCTTCCTTGGCGCGTTCGCGCTCGACGACGTCTGGTTT